>JAEXXW010000567.1 GCA_023405565.1 Pseudomonadota bacterium | reverse complement strand
CTCTCGCAGGGAAGCTTCAGAAGCGCGGGCACAAGTGAACGGAATTTCTCGGTCCAGTCGAGCGCATTGCGCGTGCGGATCACGACCTTGTCGCCGGCCAGCGAGGTGACGGCGCGATAGCCGTCATACTTGATCTCGTGCAGCCAATCACTTCCGCTTGGCGGCGCCTCGACCAGCGTTGCCAGTTGCGGTGCGACGAACGCGGGCAGACGCGCTCCCGACTTTGCGCTTGACGTTTTGCTGAGCTGTCGTCCGCTTGGCTGACTTAAGGACTTTTTTTTTGAGCCGCTGGCGCTCTTCGCTTTCGCCGGCCCGGCAATGATCTCCTCGACATCCGATAACGAGCCGCGCCCGTTCCTCGGCTTGGATTGCCAGACCGCCTTGCCGGCGGCGATCTCATCCATCGCCCGGCCGGACTTCACACTCGATGTCTCGCGCTCGACCGTGAGCTTGCCGGTCCTGCGCTCGTATTCGTCATGCTCCTTGATGAGCAGCCAGTTATCCTTGTCTTTCGGACTGCGCGGGCGCAGCTTCACCAGCGCCCAGTTTCCCTTCAACCGCTCCCCACGCAGCGTGAAGCCGAGTTTGCCCTTCTTCAGCGAGGCATCGACATCGGGCTCATGCGGCTCCCAGGTGCCGGTGTCCCACAGCATCACCGTGCCGCCGCCATATTGCCCTTCGGGGATGGTGCCTTCGAAATCGCCGTATTCAATCGGGTGATCCTCGACGTGAACGGCAAGGCGCTTGTCATCGGGATTCTCGCTCGGCCCCTTCGGCACCGCCCAGCTCAGCAGAGTGCCGTTCCATTCCAGCCGGAAATCGTAATGCAGACGCGATGCGTCGTGCTTTTGAATGAGATAGCGCAGGCCCTTCGCCTTGCGTTTGCCGACAACGCCTTTCGGCTCGGCCGTCAGCTTGAAGTCCCGCTTGGCGTGATAATCGCGAAGGCTGCCGCGCGGCATGATGACGTCCCGTTATGCGGCCTTGCGGCGAGCGGATGTCTTGCGCGCAGATTTCTTCGCCGACTTGCTCGCCGACTTTGTCGTCTTGCTTGCGGTCTTGCGCGTGCCATTCGATGACGGCTTCTGCGTCTTCGACGTTTCGGCGGCGCTTCCGCCTTTCACGCTGCGCTTCAATGCATCCATCAGATTGATGACGTTGGAAGCCAGCGGCGCTTCCTCGATCTCGCGCGGCGGCCGGTTTTCCTGTTTGGCCTTGATCAGTTCGCGCAGTGCAACAGTGTACGTGTCCTTGAATTTCTCGGGATGGAAATCGCCAGACTTCTTGTCGATCAGTTCCTGAGCGAGTTCGACGAGATCGGCATCCACCTTCTTTGCCGGCAATTCTTCAAAGGCCGTGTCCGGCTTCTTGACCTCATCGGCGTAACGCAAGGTCTCCAGCAGCAAGCCTTTGCCAAATGGCTTGATGGCCACGATCGAGCCCTGCCCGCGCACCACGATCTGGCCAAGCCCGATCTTGTTGGTCTTCTTCAGCGCATCGCGCAGCACGATATAGGCTTCTTCCGCATCCTCATCGTCCTCGGAAGGCAGGATGTAGAACGGCTTCTCGAAATAGATCGGATCGATCGCATCGGCATCGACAAATTGCACGAGATCGATCGACTTCTTCGCTTCGAGCTTCACGTCGTTGATCTCTTCATCGGAGAGCAGAACATATTTGCCCTTCTCGACTTCATAGCCCTTGACGATGTCATCCGTATCGACGGGCCCGATACCCGGCACGACTTTTTCGTAGCGAATGCGCTTGCCGCTGGGCTCGTGGATTTGATGAAAGGAAATACGACTGGACGTCTTTGTGGCAGGAACGACTTCAACGGGAATAGAGACCAAAGCCAATCGTATACGGCCGGACCAATACGCACGCGTGGCCATAGAAAAACCCTTTCGTCTCTCCGCCCCGTTTATCCTGAACGGCGCGAAACTGACTAAGTTCCGTCCGCATCCGCATAGTAAAAATCACTTCTGTATAAATTCTATTTCTGAAATGCCGTCAGGTTATCAGCCATGACCTTACCCCTGCACCATCTTTACACTTTGACGATAATGTTACGGGAATTCGCTGGCCCCTCCCGCAATCGCTGATACAGTTTTTGCACAGGTCAACTTTTGCACAGGTCAATGCTTGGAATAACGCGCGACGCCCATATGGATATTCTCGCTCTTCAGAGCTGAAACCAAAACTTGGTCATCGTCGTTAGCAGTGCATTCTTATCTGATGTTGCGTTCGCAACGGGGGCTTGGACATGCGATATTTCCTGTCAACAACTGCTCTTGCAACCATTTTGGGCTTAGGCGCGGCACAGGCCGCTGACTTGCGGCCGGTCTATAAAGCTCCTCCTCCTCCGCCGCCGGTCACCATCTACAATTGGTCGGGCTTCTATCTCGGCGGTCAGGTCGGTGGCGCTTTCTCCGACTCGAGCTGGTCGACCGACGCAACCGTCAACGGCGTCTTCGTGCCGGTCGATCACAGCAAGGATAACTGGATCGCCGGTGGCCAGGTTGGCTATCGCCAGCAATGGGGCAATTGGGTGCTCGGCGTCGAAGGCATGTGGTCGGCGACAGATCTCAAGACCTTCGAGATTTCGTCCAACCTCGTGAATCTCGGCTTTCCGGATCGCTTCCGCGGCACCAAGATCGATCAGATCTACTCGGTCACCGGTCAGGTCGGCTATGCGTGGGATCGCTGGCTAGGCTATGCAAAGGGTGGCTGGGCCGGTGCCAGTGTCGACCTTTCGACGCTGAACGGTATTACCGGAACCACCTCATCCGTATCCGGCAATGCGAGCGGCTGGACGATCGGCGCCGGTATCGAATACGCCTTCG
>JAEXXW010000556.1 GCA_023405565.1 Pseudomonadota bacterium | reverse complement strand
ACGGACGCACGGCCTATAGCCGGGATGGCTCTTTCAACGTCGACGGACAAGGGCGCGTGGTCACGGCGCAAGGATATCTGATCGAGCCTGCGATTACAGTCCCGCAGAACGCCACCGGCTTCACGGTCAATGCGCAAGGTCAGGTGATGGTCACGCCGGCCGGCACCACGACGCCGACCCAGATCGGCCAGATCCAGCTTGCGATGTTCATCAACAAGACCGGCCTGCAGGCGATCGGCGACAACCTCTATCTCGAGACACCGTCATCCGGCACACCGCAACTCGGGACACCAAACACCCTCAGCTACGGCAACATCATGCAGAATGCGCTGGAGCAGGCCAACGTCGAGGCTGTGAGCGAGATTTCCGATCTCATCGCGGCGCAGCGCGCTTACGAAATGAACGCCAAAGTCGTCACCGCAGCCGATCAGATGCTGCAGTCGACATCCGGCATGATGCGATAAGGAGCGATGACCATGAAACGCCTAGCCCTTTCCGCCCTGCTCGCATTCTCCGCAACGGCAGCCGCCGCGCAGACTCCCGTTCTGCGCGCCAATGTTCTTGTCTCAAGCGACGTGGTTCGTATCGGCGATCTCGTCGAAAACATCTCCCCGTTCAAGGCAAAGATTGCCGTCTTTCGTTCGCCGGACCTTGGTGAAACTGGAGGAGTGCCGACATCGCGCGTGCTCGACGCTCTTCGGCCGCACGATGTTCTCGGCGTCAATACTGGTGGTCTGAAGCAGGTTTCAGTGACACGCGCGAGCCGTGTTATCGGTGTGGCCGATATCCGATTGCGTATCGCCGAACTGCTTTCGGAGCGTACGCGGATTGCCGATCCGGCAAATATCGCAATCGTACCGGATACGCCACTGCAGACGATGCACGTCGATCCATCTGAAACCGGGCCGCTGATGCCGCTCCGCATCAGCCTGGATCGGGGCGGTCGCTTCGACATCGTTTTCAAGACCGATGACAAGGAGATCCGCATCACAGGCGCGGCCAGTGAAGCCTATGACACGGTCGTCGCCACGCGATCTCTGAATCGGGGCGACATCCTGCGCGAGTCCGATGTGACGATCGAAAAGCGTTCGAAGTGGGAAATTCCGAACGATCCCATGCGCGATCTGTCGGCAGCGATCGGTATGGCCATGCAGCAGAACCTGCGATCAGGGCAGCCGATCCGCAGCAGCGACATTGCGAGGCCGCAACTCGTCAAGCGCGGCGAACCCGTGCTGATGAATTACCAGGTGCCGGGCATCGCCCTCACCGTTCGCGGCAAGGCTGAAGACGGCGGCGCGCTCGGCGACACCGTCAACATCACCAACATCCAGTCGAAGCGCACCGTACAGGGCATCGTGAGTGGCCCAGGCCAGGTCACCGTGACCTCCCTCACGCCGCAGATTACCGTCGCCCATCACCCATCCGCTCAACGGGTTTCCGCACTGGTCGCGGGACGATAAGGCAGAGTGAGTTCCATGGTAACTGTCGTATTCTCACCACCCTTTCGAACACTTGGCGCAATCGCCGGAATAGCTGCGTTGCTGTCAGGATGCGCCGCGCTGGATCGGGTCGCAATGCTTGGCCAACAACCACCATTGTCTCCGATTGAAAACCCGACGACGGTGGCTGGCTACAAACCGGTACAGATGCCGATGCCGATGCCACAGCCAGCATCATACAACCCGAACTCGCTCTGGCGAAACGGTTCACGCGCCTTCTTCAAGGATCAGCGCGCGCATCAGGTTGGCGATATCCTGACCGTCAAGGTGAAGTTCAATGACAAGGCGACGGTCGAGAACGAAACCCAGCGCAGCCGTAAAGGCAGTGAAGACGTCGAAATCGGCGCTTTCTTCGGCAACAAGAAATTGCCGGTGTTCAACAAGGTTGTCGTTCCTGGCGCCATGATCAACACCGAATCGACCGCTTCGAGCGACGGCAAGGGCACGATCGACCGCAAGGACGAAATCTCGACCAATATTGCCGGCGTGGTCACGCAGCTTCTGCCGAACGGCAACATGGTGATCGAAGGCCGGCAGGAGATCCGAGTCAATTTCGAAGTCCGCGAATTGATCGTCGCCGGTGTGGTGCGGCCCGAAGATATCGAAAGCGACAACACCATCGACTCGACAAAGATCGCACAGGCCCGCATCGCCTATGGCGGACGCGGCCAGATTACCGATCTGCAGCAGCCTCGTTACGGTCAGCAGGTGCTCGATATCATCCTGCCGTTCTGATCTCCCACTTACGGTCTTCGCATAAGCGCAGACCCATATCTCCCACGCCATCCGGCGCGCGCACCGGACGGCGGTTACGACGCGGCCTTCGGCATGCTCCCCGTGCCGGAGGCCGCGCTCGCTTTAGGCGCTCCCCTCGCTTTATGCGATCTGAAGCAAATGATAGATGATGCAGCGGAACGGGGGAGTTCAATGCATATTCTGATGGTGACGATCGCGGGGCTGATTCTGCTCGCGATCATGCATTTCGGACCGAGGCTGATCGGCCGATCCTTTGCAGGGACGAAGCCCTTTATCTGGGTGTGGCTTGTTCTCGCGATCGCCAATGGCCTCTACGGACATTTCCAGGCAGGCATTCCGCTCATCAACGAGATCGGTGCTTTCATTCCGATTTTTGGAATTCCAGCCGGGCTCGCCCTGTATCTCTCACGTCAGGCCGCATGAGACGAGAGCGATGCAGATCTCTGCCGGCCGTTAGACCTGATCCACCGGCGGTTCGGCCATAACTTGACCTGCGCGTTTCGGTTTAGTGAACGGCGTCGGCTTGGGCACATTGCCATGAAGCCTATCGATGCCTGCACCAAGACCACCGGCCAGTTCAAGCGCGAAACGCTCGGCATCGCGCTGCCGCAAGTCCTCGACGATCTCGGCCGCCTCCTCGTCCGGAACACCCAGCTGACGCAATCCTTCCTCTCCGAACTTCATGGCGGATTCGAAAGTCTCACGGATCTGGATATCCAGGCCCTTGTGGACGAGTTCAAGCGCGTGCTCCCGATCATAGGAGCGGACCATCAGAATGGTTTGCGGAAACTCGGCCAGAACAAGTTCGGTAATGCGCGTAGCCGTCTCGCGGTTATCGACACAAACCGCAATCAGCCTGGCCTTATGCGCTCCGGATGCCTCCAGCAGATCAAGCCGGCCTCCATCACCATAATAGACCTTGAAACCGAAATCGGCCGCGCTGCGGATCATCTCCGTATCGGTATCGATGATTGTGACATCGAATCCGCGCGCCAGAAACGATTGGCTCGCCACCTGCCCGAAACGGCCAAATCCGATGATCAGCACACTGGCGGACAGATCATGGGCTTCTTCCACGCCGTCAAAAGACTGTTCGCGCGCCGGCAACAGCCAGCGCAGGGAGATCACCAGGAGCGGCGTCAATGCCATCGAGATGATGACCGCAGCCGTCAAAGCCGCGTTGGTCGGACCGGTGAAGATTCCGGCGCTGGCTGCAGCGGCGTACAGGACAAAGGCAAACTCACCACCTTGGGCAAACAATGCCGCGCGATACAGTGCTTCGGTGTGCGGGGCCCTGAATAGCCGTGCCACCAGATAGATACCGATGCCCTTGGCGATCATGTAGGCGAACACACTGGCGATGATGATGTGCCAGTCGGTTGCCATCACCGACAGGTCGAGCGACATGCCGACGCTGATGAAGAAGAGCCCCAAAAGGATGCCGCGGAACGGCTCGATATCGGCTTCGAGCTGATGCCGGAACGTCGATTCCGACAGCAAGACACCCGCAAGGAACGCACCCATCGCCATCGACAGGCCGGACATCTGCATCAGCAAGGCCGAACCGAGCACAACCAGCAGCGCTGCTGCCGTCATCACTTCGCGGGCTTGCGAATCCGCGAGGAGACGGAACATCGGATTGAGCAGCCAACGGCCGGCGGCCAGCAGTGCGATCACCGCGGCGATCGCGATTGACACAGCGACCCAGCCGGATGTGGAGGCTCCCGCTCCGGGCGCCAGCAACGCAACGAGAACCAGCAGCGGCACGATCGCCAGATCCTCGAGCAGCAGGATCGACACCATGCGCTGTCCTCCCGGCGTCGATGTGTCACCGCGCTCGTTGAGCACCTGGATGACAACGGCCGTTGAGGTCAGCACAAAACCCATTGCGGCGAAGAATGCGACGACGGGAGGCAGACCGAGAACAATGCCGACGCCCGTCAGCAACGCGCCACAGACCCCGACCTGAGCGGCGCCAAGCCCGAAAATCTCGCCGCGCAGGCTCCATAGTCGCGACGGCTGCATTTCCTGCCCGATCACGAACAGGAACATCACGACGCCAAGTTCGGCGATGTGCAGGATGGCTTGTGGATTGGTGAAAAGGCCGATTCCGTAGGGGCCGATGATCAAGCCAGCGGTCAAATAACCGAGGACCGAACCGAGGCCAAAGCGCTTGAAAAGCGGTACGGCAACAACGCCGGCCCCGAGCAGCGCAACGACCTGGACAAGTTCATTTCCACTTTCGGCCGCCGCCATGATCTCTCCAACGGCCCGCACGACCGTAGATACGGTCGTGCCCGCAAGCATTCGGCCTTGTCAACTTCGGTGTATCGGACGAACAGTCAGTCGTCGCGATAAACC
>JAEXXW010000551.1 GCA_023405565.1 Pseudomonadota bacterium | reverse complement strand
GCTCATTGTCCCGGGCGGGTTCGTCATCTGCGGATCAAAGCGTGGTTGTGTCGCAGGATGAGGGTGTGATCATTGCCGCAAATGGCCGTGTCGGCAAAGTGGAAAAGCAGGATGTGGGTTCAACGATATCATGGCGTTCTGGCATGTACGTCGCCGAAGGAAGGGCGCTGGAGGACGTCATCGCTGCATTTCGCGCATATTATCGCGGCTGGATTGTCATTCGCGACGACAGTTTAAAATCGTTGAAAGTTAACGCCGTGCTCGATCTGCGAACTCCCGATGCATCACTGGATGCGCTGGCGAGCGGTCTTCCCATTCGGATCGATCATATTTCGAGATTTTTGACGGTGATCTCACGTGCGTAGCCGGTATTAAATTTTCTTCCCTCGGCGTTGAGGATTCCACTGCGGATTCCGGTCAAAGCATATGAGGGACTATTTCGATTCATACAGGCGGCGCTCCCTCGTTGAAATGATAGTTACGAGGGTTCGATGTCGCGTGGTCATCTGTTAAAGGCGTTTTTGATTGCTTCGGCTGCGATTGCTCCAACCGGATATGTCGCAGCTCAATCACGGATGCCGATATCGACCGAAAATACACGCGCCTTCAATATTCCCGCGCAGCGATTATCGTCGGCACTGACGGCCTTTGCTCGGCAAAGCGGAATCCGGCTTGCCTATCCTTCATCGCTGGCTGTCGGAAAATCTGCACCCGCAATTCAAGGATCGTTCGCGAGCGCCGATGTGCTCGGCCGGCTTCTTGCCGGAACGGGCTTGTCCTACCGCTTCACAAGCGGCAATGCCGTGACGATCTTCGATCCATCCGCATCGGCAGACGCCAATCAGGCCCCGATCAACGACGGATCAATCGTTCTCGATACGATCGATGTGAGTGGCGGAGCCAGCCGCAATGCCTCTTCGGGTCCCGGCTATATGGGTACGCCAGACTGGGTCTATCAGACTCCCGCAAGTGTCGGTGTCATTTCACGCGAAGCGATCCAGAACTCAGGCATACGCGATACGCGCGATTTAATGAATCTGGCTGCCGGTGTTTATTCCGGGGAGGGCCAAGGGAGTTTTCCTACAGTGTCTCCCAATATCCGCGGTCTGCAGGATTCCGGGCGCGTCGTCGTTTCGATCGATGGTGCGCGGCAGAACGCGCAGGACGGAGGCAGATATGGCAGCAGCGGTCTTGCCAATTTCGGCGGCGCTTTTGTCGACACCGCCTTCATACGGGAGATCGATATCACCAAAAATCCGACAGCGGCCGCCGGGAATGCCGGTTCGTTGGGTGGCTCGGTGAATTTCCGCACAGTGGGTGCGGAGGATCTCATTAAGCCGGGCAAGACCTGGGGCATGGAAACCAACCTCACACGTGGCACCAATGAGCATAATTTTCAGGGTTCGGTGCTGACGGCAGCGCGGATCGGTGGAAATCTCTCGCTCACAGCGGGTCTCAGCCGCCTTCGGCTCGGCCAATACGAGCCAGGCAAGCATGGCGAGAGCGGGGGCGTGGGAATCTATGACTTGACGAACCGGGACGCCTGGTCGTCGCTGCTGAAGCTGGAAGGGAATTTCGGCGATCTCAAAACCTCGCTCTCCTGGATGCACCAGCAGAACGACTTCGCCTACAGTCCCACAGGAGACACTCTGACCAACCGCTTCGACGCGCGCAACGATAGCGCGGTCGCCGATTTTACCTGGGATCCCGCAAGCCCGCTGATCAACCTGAAGGGAAAATTCTGGTTCAACGATAACATGGTGCATGAGACGCGCGATGCGCGGATCGTCAGCGGAACGGGACGAGTGCTTGCGCCCGAAACCTATATCGATAAAGGGTTGAGGAGTTTTGGTGGCACACTGGAGAACACCAGCGAATTGCAGACCGGAGCGGGACCGCTGACATTCAACTACGGTGTCGAAGCGTTCCGCGATCAAGCCGACAGAGCCGTCAACAGTTCAAGTATCGCCCAGAACCCGCTCTATGCCAGCGGCTATGGCTCCTTTAATCCGCCCGGCCAACGCGATGTCGCGAGTGCTTTTCTCAACGGCAAATGGGAGCCGGCGAGCTGGGTGAATGTCTCTGGGGGGGTGCGCTATGACTGGTACCGGTTGAAGGGCGCAGCAACCTATTACAATCAAGAAGATCGATCGGAAACAATTACTATTCCATGCGAGCAGCGTTCAAATCACTACACCGCGCAAGAATATTATGATCAGGTCTTCCTTCCTGGGCAGTCGAACCAGACATATTGGTCTTCTGTCGCTGGGCGAAATTTATACTTCAACGTAATTTGGCCAAACCAGCTCGCAAATGGATGCATGCCCGGCACGGGCACGACAACAACAAACTATTACACGAACCATCCGGCCAATACGCTTGAGGTCGACCGCTCCGAAGGAGCGTGGCTGCCGACGGTCACCGTCGAGTTCAAGCCGGTGGAGTGGTTCAAGCCCTATGCCAGCTACTCTCATAGCTTCCGTCCGCCGACCATTACCGAGGCTTTCATCGGCGGTGCACTGGCGCCGGGTGATGGCGTCGGTCTCGATCTCGCTCCCAACGCAAATCTGCGAGCGGAGACGGCGCGGACGACCGAGATCGGCGTCAATGTCCTCCAGAACGGATTGTTTTCGGACAAGGACCGTTTGCGGATCAAGGCGGCGGCTTTTCGCCGCGACATCGACGACTATATCGTTATGGGTTACACCCAAACTGCGCAAGTGGCGGGATGGGAATATATGAGCTTTGTCAATGCCGCCAGTGTTACCATCATGCGCGGTGTTGAACTGGAAGGCAATTACGATGCCGGCCGTTTCTGGATCGGTGGCGCAGCGACCTGGCTCAAGACGCAATGGCCGGACAAGACCGAGGTCTTCGACAATGGTAGTGTCGTCATGACACAGTGCCGGCAATATGCGTGCGGCACGACCACGAGCGGCGACATCTTCGCCGTCTCTGGCAATGTGCCACCCAAATTCAAGGCAACGATCGACGGCGGCTTGCGCTTCTTCGATCAGAAGGTTTCTATCGGCGCGCGCGTCAACCACGTCATGCCGACCATGTCGCGGACCATCGACGCGGAAGGAAACCTCACCGAGCTCACAGAACCCTACACGACGCTCGATCTCCACGCGTCCTTTAAGCTCGGCAATGAGGCCACGTTACGGTTGTTCCTCAACAATGTTACCGATTTGAATTATGTACCCGCCACCGGCAACTACCTGGCACCTGGCCGCACATTCCTTACGACGTTGAGCGTCAAGTTCTAGCCTATTTGTTGGGGCGGCTATCAGGGGGGCAACAACATGTCTCCGGACCGTGCTGAAAAGGCCGGTCAGAGGGGGAATGACGAAGACGACACGTGTTGCGTTGCAGGTGGCGTTTTCGTGAGATAGCCGATCACGAAGTCAACGACGTGCAGGCGCCTCTCCATGACGGCGTCCTGGCTTCGAAGATCCCGGTCAAACAGGATCGTCAGAGTGTGAATATTGGCGGTGTAGAAGAAACACAAGCCAGCCAGGGAAATGTAAAGCTGAACGGGATCGATGCCAGAGCGGAACAGGTTCTCTTTTTCGCCGCGCGCGAGCGTGTCGGCCAATAGATCCACGATTGGCGAATGCGTGGCTTTGATGATTTTGGATCTCTTGAGGTGCCGCGCTTCCATCAGGTTTTCATTGGTCAGCAGCAACACAAAATCGCGGTTCTCCATCACATAGTCGAATGTGAAGACGACGAGCTTTCGCATTGCCGCGATCGGGTCGAGTGCGCGCAGGTCCAGCGCGTGCTCATGCGCCCGGATGTCGCGATAGACCTCTTCAAGAACGGCGAGATAGAGATTTTCCTTGGCGCCGAAATAATAATAGATCAGTTGCTTGTTGATCTTCGCCTGCTTGGCGATCTTGTCGACGCGGCTGCCATGCAAGCCGTTTCGCGCGAATTCCTTTCGGGCGACCTCGAGCAGGATTTGTCGGGATGTGGAGTCTTCTCCCGAAGTCGCGGAGACGCCGGATTTGCGGACGCCCTTCGTCTTGCGCCCGCCGCCATTGCGTTTTCTGACTTTGCGTTTCCTGGTTGCCTTCATCTTGAGTCTCGCGGTCGGCTGCTTGAATGACGGTCGCGCACTGCCGCCGCACGTTTGGCAGAGTTAGTC
>JAEXXW010000490.1 GCA_023405565.1 Pseudomonadota bacterium | reverse complement strand
AGCGCCGTCATATTGATGACGCCGCGCGCCGTGACCGACGGCGTCAGGATATGCGCCGGCATCGCCGCGCCGATCAGGATCGGCCCGACGGCCAGCGCATCGGCCAGCACCTTGGTCATCTGATAGGCGATATTGGCCGCATCCAGGTTGGGCATGATCAGCACATTCGCCTCGCCCTTCAGCCGCGAATTCGGAAACACCCGCTCGCGGATCGTCGGGCTCAGCGCCGTGTCGCCGTTCATTTCTCCTTCAATTTCGAGGTCCGGATAATTCTCCCGAACCTTGGCCAGAGCCGCACGCATCTTCGCCGCGGACACGCTGTCGAACGATCCGAAATCCGAATGCGACAACAGCGCGATCTTGGGCTGCAAGCCGAAACGGCGCACATGCGCCGCAGCAAGCACTGACATGTCAGCGATGGCGTCGGCGCTCGGTTCCGGCGTTACTTGCGTATCGGCCAGGAAATACGCGCCCTTCTTGGTGATTACGAGCGACAAAGCGGCGAACTCGCGCACGCCCGGCGCAAGACCGATGACATCGCGGATATTCTTCAGATGCGCCATATAGCGGCCTTCGACGCCACAAATCATGGCATCGGCAAGTTTCAGCCTGACCGCCAGGGCCGCAATCACGGTGGAATTGGTCCGCACGATCGTGCGCGCGGCATCAGGCGTAATGCCGCGCCGCCCCGCCGCTTCAACATAGGTGTTGACGTATTCACGATAGCGCGGATCGTCCTCGGGATTGATCAACGTGAAATCGCGCCCGGGCCGGATCGACAAGCCGTAACGCTCGAGCCTTGTCTCCACCACGGAGGGCCGGCCAATCAGCAGCGGCTGCGCCAGCCCCTCCTCAACGATCACCTGCGTCGCCCGCAGCACACGCTCGTCCTCGCCCTCGGCGTAGATGACGCGTTTGGGCTCCTGCTTCGCGCGTGTGAAGACCGGCTTCATGATGAAACCGGAGCGGAACACGAAGCGGTTGAGCCGCTCACCATAGGCATCGAAATCAACAAAGGGCCGTGTCGCCACGCCCGATTCGATCGCCGCCTTTGCAACCGCCGGTGCGATCCGCAGGATCAGGCGCGGATCGAACGGATTGGGAATCAGCGAACCGGTGCCGAAAGTACGTGCCTCGCCGCCATAAGCCATCGCGGCCACGTCGGAAGGAGCCTCGCGCGCCAGCGCGGCGATGGCCTCGACGGCGGCCCGCTTCATCTCTTCGTTGATCGTCGTGGCCCCTACATCCAGCGCGCCACGGAAGATGTACGGGAAACACAGGACGTTGTTGACCTGGTTCGGATAGTCTGAGCGGCCGGTGCAGATCATCGCATCGGGGCGCACTGCGACCGCCTCCTCCGGCATGATTTCCGGGGTCGGATTGGCGAGTGCCATGATCAGCGGGCGATCCGCCATGCGCTTGACCATGTCCGGCTTGAGCACGCCACCGGCCGACACACCTAAAAATACGTCAGCACCATCGATAATCTCGCCGAGCGTCCGCGCCTTGGTGTCCTGTGCATAGACCTCTTTCCAGCGGTCCATCAGCGTATTGCGGCCGCGATAGACGACACCTTCGATATCGGAGACGAAGATGTTCTCTCGCTTCGCACCAAGCGATACGAGAATATTCAGGCAGGCCAGCGCCGCAGCGCCCGCCCCCGACGTCACGATCTTGACGTTTTCGATTTTCTTGCCGGTCAGATGCAGCGCATTCAGAACGGCAGCGCCGACGATGATCGCGGTGCCATGCTGATCGTCATGAAAGACCGGAATTTTCATCCGCTCTTTCAGTTGCGCCTCGACATCGAAACATTCCGGCGCCTTGATGTCCTCGAGATTGATGCCACCGAAGGTCGGCTCCAGCGCCGATACGACATCGACCATACGCTTCACATCCGGCGCATCGATCTCGATGTCAAAGACATCGATGCCGGCGAATTTCTTGAACAGGACCGCCTTGCCCTCCATCACCGGCTTAGATGCCAGAGGGCCTATATTGCCGAGCCCCAGCACCGCGCTGCCATTCGAGACAACGGCGACAAGGTTCTGGCGGGCGGTCAGTTCGGCCGCCTCTTTCGGATCCGCGGCGATCGCTTCGCAGGCGGCGGCAACACCGGGCGAATAGGCCAGGGCCAGATCGTGCTGGGTGCCGAGCGGCTTGGTGGCGGCGATTTCAAGCTTCCCGGGCTTCGGAAAGCGGTGATAGGTGAGCGCTTGGCTTTTCAGGTCTTCGGACAGATTGGACATCACGGACGGCATTCAAGGATTCTCCTTGGCCAATGTAGCTGTCATGTCCACGCTTGTCGCGGCAATCCGGATGGCGTCAGTGCGGCTATGCCAAAAAGACGCGGCTGACCGGATATCGATCGAGCAAAACAGCGCTGCTTTTTCGGAGCGGCGCTGCCGGCCATGACGACGGTTATTTCTGCGGCAGGTTGAGCCGGATATGCAATTCCTTGAGTTGCTTCGGAGTCGCTTCCGACGGAGCCCCCATCAGGAGGTCTTCCGCACGCTGGTTCATCGGGAATAGCGAGATTTCGCGCAGGTTGTTGGTTCCGCAGAGCAGCATCACGATGCGATCGACACCGGCCGCCATGCCGCCATGCGGCGGCGCGCCATACTGGAAGGCGCGATACATGCCGCCGAAGCGCTCGATCACCGTCTCCTCACCGTAACCGGCGATCTCGAACGCCTTCACCATGGCTTCCGGCTTGTGATTGCGGATACCGCCGGAGGCGATTTCGTAACCGTTGCAGGTGATGTCGTACTGGAACGCCTTGATGGTCAGCGGGTCCTGGTTATTCAACGCGTCAAGACCGCCCTGCGGCATCGAGAACGGGTTGTGCGAAAAATCGACTTTCTTGTCGTCCTCGTTGTACTCGTACATCGGGAAATCGACGATCCAGGCCAGCTTGAACTGGTCCTTGTCGGCGAGGTTCAATTCGTCCGCGACCTTGTTACGGGCAAGACCGGCGAACTTGTAGAACTTCTCGGGATCGCCCGCGACGAAGAACGCCGCATCGCCTTCCTTGACACCGAGTTGATCGCGGATCGCACGTGCGCGAAGAACGCCGATATTGTTTGCGATGGGACCAGCAGCCTCGCCGCCTTCGCGCCACATGATGTAGCCC
>JAEXXW010000486.1 GCA_023405565.1 Pseudomonadota bacterium | reverse complement strand
GTCCTCGTCTTCGCGGGGACGAGCGGATCGAATTCACGTGTCTTCACACCCATGACCGATATCCCCGAAAACGTTCTGCGCGCGCGGCGGATGTATGAAGAGGGCGCGCCGACGCGCGCGATCCGATCCGAGACCGGCTTGAGCGACTGGACGATCTATCACTGGCTGGAAGGCGGCCCGAAGAAGGATGGCGCAAGGCTGTTGCCGCCCATCGCCCGGCGACGGCCGATGAGGCCCCGCAGCGTGAAGAAAGAGCGTGCCGGACTGGTCACGCGGATGATGCGTGCGGCGGAACGGCAGGTGGTCGAGATCGAAAGACGGCTTACCGACACGCAGCAGCAGCCGGGGGATTGCGAGCGCGATGCGCGCACCCTCGCCGTGCTGGCAAAAACGCTGCAATCGCTTGCGGCGCTCGACACGCCAGACAAACCAAGGGCGACGCAGAGAAAGAAAGTGCCTCCGGACGATCATGACTATGACCAGATCCCGGCCGACATCGACGCGCTCCGCCGCGAACTTACGGAACGATTGGCTGCAATGGCCAAGGGACATCAAGGATGAATTTGTCGCGCGCCTGACGAAGGATCAGTATTCTCGCCTGCTGCCGCGCTTTGGTCTGTTCGCGCACGATCATCAGCTTCCGCCGTCTGTCGGCAATAACGGCGAGCCCTGGACCACCTGGCTGCTGATCGGCGGGCGTGGTGCGGGCAAGACCCGCGCCGGCGCCGAATGGATCAAGATGCTGGCCAATGCGCCCAGGCAGGATGACGAAATCGACCGGCGCATCGCGCTGGTCGGCGAGACCGAACACGAAACGCGCGAAGTGATGATCGAAGGCGTGTCCGGTCTGCTGGCGGTGCATCCGCGCGACGCACGGCCGGTCTGGTCGCCGACCCGGCGACGACTGGAATGGAATAACGGCGCGATCGCACAGGCTTTCTCGGCGGAAGATCCGGAGAGCCTGCGTGGTCCGCAATTCTCCGCCGCCTGGGCGGATGAGCTTGCCAAGTGGCGTCATGCCGAAACCACCTTTGACATGCTGCAATTCGGACTGCGCCTTGGCGCGCGGCCGCGGCAGGTGATCACCACCACGCCGCGGCCGATTGCCTTGCTGAAACGATTGATCGCCGATCCGACAAGTGTGGTGACGCGCGCGGCGACGCGGGCGAATGCGTTTCACCTGTCGCCGGCGTTCATCGATACGGTGGTGAAGCGTTACGATGGCACGCGGCTCGGCCGGCAGGAACTGGATGGCGAGATCATCGACGACCGGCCGGATGCGCTGTGGTCGCGTGGCGGCATTGAAGCATGCCGTGTGGCGGAAGCGCCGTCCTTGCAGCGGATCGTGGTCGCAGTGGATCCGCCGGTCTCGGCAACGAAAGGCGCGGATGCCTGTGGGCTGGTCGCGGCCGGTCGTGCCGAGAACGACATGGTCTATGTGATCGCCGACGAGACCGTGTCCGGCCTGTCGCCGGCAGGCTGGGCGGCGAAGGCGATTGCGTTGTGGCGGCGGCTTGAAGCCGACGCGCTGGTGGTGGAAGTGAACCAGGGCGGCGACATGGTGCGCAGCGTGATCCGCGAAGCGGATAGCTCCGTGCCTGTGATCGCGGTGCGTGCACACCGCGGCAAGTGGCTGCGCGCGGAGCCGGTGGCGGCTTTGTATGAACAGAGGCGGGTGAAGCACACGGGTGTGTTTCAGGCGCTTGAAGATGAAATGTGCGACTTTGGTCTGGACGGTTTGTCATCCGGCCGCTCGCCTGACCGGCTCGATGCGATGGTGTGGGCGGTGACGCATCTGACATACGGCGGACGAGGCGGGCCGAGGGTGAGGGGATTGTGACGCAGCGTCACACATTTTCAACCGCAATGGTCTATGGCGATTGACGCTACGCCGGGGGCGGATGACAGTCCGGCTTTGCGTTTTGCGGGAGAAGGTCATGTCTGAACATTCAAGACGCGACGTGATGGCAGGGGCAGCCTTGACAAGTGCGGCGCTGGCTGGTGCCGCTTCGCTTACGCCAATGCCGGCGGGCGCGCAGGGGATAGGGTCTTCGATGCACAACGACATGAGCTATGATGAGGTCCGCAAGCTTCTCAATCTCGAACCGAACGCGACCTGCGGCTATGTGCGCGTCACCTTCGTCTCGAAGCAGCGGATCGCGCCGGGCGGCCTGCCGGCGCCGTTCGAGAGCGGACGGCCGACCGGCTCGGCCCTGTATTTCATGCTGACGCCGGAAGAACCGGTGAAGCTGCATCGCATCCGCAACGATCAGTTCTATCATTATTATCTCGGCGATCCGATCGAAGTGCTGATGATGCTGACCGACGGCACGACGCAGCATCACATCGTCGGGCCGGATATTCGCGCGGGACACAAGGTGCAGCTGTTCATTCCGGGCAATACGTTTCACACCGCGCGGGTGATCGGTTCGCGACGCTGGTTTCTCGGCGGCTCCACCGAATGGCCGGGTGTCGAGCCGGTCGATGTCGAACTCGGCAAGGTCGAAGAACTCGTTGCGAAATATCCAAGTGTTGCGGACCAGATCCGCACCTGGCCGCTGCCGGCGAAGGGATGATTGCGGAACATTGTGAGGTCTTCGGCGTTGTTGCTCCGACTGAGGAAACGAATAAGGAGGGCAACATGCCGATCATCCTGTGGCTGCTGGGCGTGCCGCTGAGCGTGATCATTATTCTGGCTTTGCTCGGTGTGTTCTAGATACACACACGACTGGACATGACTGTGTTGAAGGCCCGCTCTTGCAGCGGGCCTTTTGCTTTTGCGAAATCGTGAAAGAGGCGCCATGCCATTCCATTTGAAAAATCCGTTTCGTTTTGCGAAGCAGGCGCCGGAGGCGAAAGCATCGCAAACGGCACAGGTGATTGCCTTGCAGACATCCGGTCGTGCCCGCTGGACGCCGCGCGATTACGCAGCGCTCACCCGCGAAGGTTATCTGAAGAATGCGGTGGTGCATCGCGCGGTTCGGCTGGTGGCGGAGAATGCGGCCTCGGTGTCGTGGCTGCTCTATGACGGTGTGGCCGAGCATGATCGGCATCCGTTGCTCGATCTGATTACGCGGCCCAATCCGCGTCAGGATGGTGCGGCTTTTCTCGAGTCCGTGTTCGCGCATCTGCAACTCGCCGGCAATGCTTATATCGAAGCGGTGATCCTTGATGGCGCGGTGCGCGAACTCCATGCACTCCGACCCGACCGCATGCGCGTCGTGCCGGGCAGCGATGGCTGGCCGGACGCTTACGAATATCATGTTGGCGGCCGCAGCGTGCGGTTCGACCAGGCGCAGAATGCGCCGTCGGCCATTCCGCCTATCCTGCATCTGACGCATTTCCATCCGCTCGACGATCATTACGGCTTGTCGCCGCTGGAAGCAGCGGCAGTTGCGGTCGACACCCACAATGCGGCTGCAAGCTGGAACAAGGCGTTGCTCGACAATGCCGCGCGGCCATCCGGTGCGCTGGTTTATTCCGGGCCGGATGGATCGATCCTGTCGGAGAGTCAGTTTGACCGCTTGAAGCGCGAACTGGAGGACAATTATCAGGGCGCGGTGAATGCGGGCCGGCCATTGCTGCTGGAAGGTGGCTTGGACTGGAAGGCGATGTCGCTGTCGCCGAAGGACATGGATTTTCTCGATGCCAAGCATAACGCCGCGCGCGAGATCGCTTTGTGTTTCGGTGTGCCGCCGATGCTGCTCGGCATTCCGGGGGACGCGACCTATTCCAACTATCAGGAGGCCAATCGCGCCTTGTGGCGCGACACCATCCTGCCGCTCGCGTCGCGCGTCGGCGCCGCGCTGTCGCAATGGTTGGCGCCGGCTTATGGTGGCCCCTTGCGCCTTTCGGTGGACAGCGATCGTATCGAAGCACTGAACAGCGATCGCACGGCGTTATGGGATCGCATTACCGCGGCGCCGTTTCTGACAGTGAATGAGAAGCGGATCGCGGTGGGCTACGCGCCGCTGGAGGGCGGGGATCAGTTCGGGTGAGATCCACTCGCGACCGGAAGCCGCCATCGCCGGAGTAGGGTGAGAGTCCGATCCACCATTTTGTCCAGTCGTTTGATTTCCTCGCGCGGAAAGGTAAGGGTGAATGCTAGGCTGTCTCGTTGTGAATAGACGAGGACACTGCAAGCAGTCGTATCATTGCATATGCCGACGAATTCCGATTTTGCATTCTCCTTGCTCAGGAAATAATGCTTGAAATCCGATATGTGGGTATAAGGACGAAAATAGTCGAAGTTTCTGTCAGCGGCTTGATCACGCGTGCCGTCGAACCTGACATAGGCATTCTGTAGTTCTGATGCTGAAGCCAAGATATAGAGGTTTGACGAGATCGTGGGATCTGAGAGCGATGTCGTCGGCTGAACATGCATGACGTGGACGATCAGATCGCGATTTTCGTTGCTATTGATGGCGTAGAATTTGTCCTGTCCTTTGAGCCAATAGGCTTGGCCGGTTGGTTCCATGGTCTCCAAAAAATATTGGAATCCAAATCGCCGGCAGTTTGTAACAAGACGTGTTTTGGCATCTGGATCACTCATGTAGTGATACTGGTGCTGAATATCCTTGCGGTATGGAAACCGTATTCGAAGGGCTGTCAATTCTGACTGACAGTTCTGGCCCTGCGGAAATAATTCTGCCTTCCTGGTCCCATATCCACCGAAGGCAGAAAGGGCAGCCAGCATCGTGCCGAGAAGCGCGATCACGCTGAAAAGCCGTCGCTTGGTCATTCGTTTCAATGGCGCCAGGAAGCGATCTGCAGCTTTTAGCGGACGCTATTGAGTTTCGCAATCGTCGGTTGGAGCGAAGAACGAGTGATGTCCGACCTGACGAACGTGTTCGCCGAACGCGGCGATCTCGCGCATCTTGCGTTGTTTCTGTGGGCTGCGTCGGCCAGTGCCTTATTGATTTTTACATTGCGTGAGCTCGCGGCGGCGATGCACCGTTTCGATGATTTTGTGCGCGAGCTCTCCCGTTTCAACAAGAAATTTGGAGGCCGTTGATGGATGAATTGCATTCCGTGCTGCGCTCGCTGCGTCCCGCACCCAAGCCGCGGCGCGATCACCTGACTGTTTTTCGCGAATTTCTCAATCACCTCGATCGCATCGGCAAGGAGACGGCCGCGCGCGATGTGAAGGCCGTGCGCAAGCGCAGTGGCCGCAAGCGCGCGAAGAGCTGAAGATTAGTCAGTCATTGCCGGGCATAGCCGTCGAAGACGGCGTCTGTGACGACTTTTAACCCGGCAATCCATCCAAACATTCAAAACGCGTGAACGATGGACCCCCGGGTCAAGCCCGGGGGTGACGGTCTCGTTTTGTCGCGTCGCATGGCGTCATTCATATGCTCGCACCCCATACCAGCAACACCGACATCGCCTTTCATCCGCGTGCCGCGATCTTTCCCGACGGCAGCGTGGAGGGCTACGCCAGCCTGTTCGGCGAGATCGACCAGTCGCGCGACATGGTGATGCCTGGCGCGTTCGCGCAATCGCTGAATCTGCGCGGCGCGCGCCGCATCCCGATGCTGTTCCAGCATGATCCGGCCGAACCGATCGGCATCTGGCAGGATCTGCAGGAGGATTGGCGCGGCCTGCGTGTGCGCGGCAAGCTGATCCCCGACGTCGTGCGCGCACGCGAATTGTTGGCGCTGCTGCGAGAAGGCACGTCGGACGGATTGTCGATCGGCTTCAAGACGGTGCAGGCGCGCGTCGATCCGAAGACGCGTGTGCGCAGGCTGCATCAGATCGATCTCTGGGAAATCTCCATCGTCACGTTTCCGCTGCTCCCCGGGGCGCGCGTCCGTGCAGTGAAGCGGGCGAGACCGACCGCTCTCGCTGCTCCCGCGCGGGCGCGCAAGCCGGAGCTTGAGCGCGAGGTGCGCGATCTGTTTCGCGGCGGATGGCGGTGACGCTCATGCAGTCGTTAATCGAGATCAAGTCAGAGATCGTCCGGTTGAAATGGTTTGTAGCTGCATCGCGCTTTCAGTCGGCGATGCGCAGGCACGCGCTGGCCTTGGAACAGTGCGGCTTCAATCCCAATCAGCCGCGCGTGCCCGCTGGCCGGTCGAATGGGGGGCAGTGGACCAGTGGAGATTCGGGCGGAGGCGGTGTGTCTATCCGCTTTCCGCTCGCCATTGGGGACGGCGCTGGTTTCGATACTCTCACCGAAGAAGGCGCGTTCGAGGATTTCTATGGATACGATGAGCTTATCGACTTCGGCGAACTGGATATTTTTGACGATATCGACCTGTCTGATTTTTTGGACGTGAGCGAAGGCCCTGGCATCGGCCATAACCAGGGCCCGCCAATCGAAGACCCGTCCGATATCCCGGAACAAAAGCCCGAAACCATACACGAGCGCAACCGCATTGCCCGTCAGGTCTCCCGCAATCCTGCTCTTTCTACGTACTATCTGCTCACGGTTGTCGCGCAGGCTCGACACCATTGGCTTACTGAGATGCATTGGGAGATCAAGGCTGATCAGGATCTGCCAAAGACGCTGGATGAGCTCCACGATGCTGTTTTTCGATCCAACAAAAGGGGCTATGATGATCATCATATTGTCGAACGATTGAACGCGCGCACGGGTGCCTTTCCCAGTGCGCGCGTGTACAGTAACGAAAATACTGTAAGTATTCCGAGATACAAGCACGAGCAGATCAATCGTTGGTATCAGAAACCGAACGAAGAGTTTAGCGGATTGACGCCTCGGCAATATTTGCAAGGAAAAAGCTGGGAAGCGCACAGGGCGATGGGTTTGAGAGCGATGCGCGATGTTGGAGTGTTGAAGCCATGAAACGGGTCAAGCTTTTCAGTCTATCCAACGAAGATCTCGTTCAGAGATTTGTCGAACTCGCCATACAGCAAGACATGGCGTTGCTGTCCGGGCCGCAGCGGGAGATCAACAAGCTTTTTTGGAAAATCGAGGCGATCAAAGATGAGTTGAAGTCTCGGCCGGGCGACCAGCGAACTGCCCTACTGCCCTTGTACGATCATAAAAACAAACAGGTCCAGGTCAAGGCAGCCAAAGCGACCCTCGCGATTGCGCCGGAAGCGGCGCGCGCAAAATTGCAGGCCATCAGGGATTCCGGCTGGCAGCCTCAGGCGCTCGACGCAGGAATGTGTCTCTGGACGATCGAGCAAGGAATTTACACGCCGGCGTAAGCGCTCCAAACGCACGCCTTCTACCCCACGCGCTCCATCAGCGCGCGGCGTGAGCTGCCGTTTGTGATCGGCACTATCGAAGCCGTGACGGACGCAAGGACCGCTCAACACAAGGAGCAGGTGTCCAGCGCCTCACGTGAGCCGGAATAGATCCTTGCAGGCGCATTGTACCAGTAGTTGTAATATGGCGATGGTTGATAGGCGTATGCGCTTCCGTATGCGCCGTAATAGCCGGGATACCGTCGATAGGCGCGATAGCCGCGATAATAGTAGCGCGCCGGCTGCGCCGATGAGGTGCCGGCGGGGACTTCCGCGATCGCGATCGCCCCAAATCGGGCCTCTGCCTTGTCGGGCGCCGAAATGGTGACCGCACCGAGACACATGGCCGTTGCGGCGATCAGAACAATCTTACGCATGACACATCCTTCAATGGGTTTGACGTTCCGCAGCTCTGATGAAGATGCGGCCGCGGCATAAAACGTTCCCGGATGCCCGCGCGGTTACATCACAATAAGGTGCTCGTCGCCGCCTGAAGGTTCGTCGAATTTTAGTCCAATCGACTGCGCCGCGCGCAGGGCTCCGCCTTGCGCGCTTTTCTTTTGCTCATTCACAAGGAGAAATATCAACATGACCCTCGACATTCACGACAGCCTCGAAACCAAGGCCGGCTTTTCGCCGGACAGCGCTGTAACGCATGGCGACATGATGCGCACGTTCGAAGCCTTCAAGGCCGCCAATGACGAACGGCTCGATGCGATCGAGCGGCGCTCGGCCGATGTGCTGCACGAGGAGAAGGTTGCGCGCATCGATGCCGCGCTCGACCACCAGGCGCGGCGGCTCGACCAGCTTTCGCTGAAGGCGGCGCGGCCGCAGCTCGGCCTTGACCGCGCAGTCAGCACCGCCTCCGCGCGCGAACACAAGAGTGCATTCGATGCCTATATCCGCGCGGGCGAGAGCGCGGGCCTTCGTGCGCTTGAAGTGAAGGCGATGTCGATCGGCTCGGCGACCGATGGCGGCTATCTCGTGCCGGAAGAGGTCGAACATGAAATCGGCAAACGCCTCGCCGCGATTTCGCCGATCCGCTCGATCGCATCGGTGCGCGAGATTTCGAGCAACGCCTACAAGAAGCCATTCATGACGGCGGGACCGGCCACCGGCTGGGTGGGCGAGACCGCCTCGCGGCCGCAGACCAATTCGCCCACGCTGGATGAGCTCTCGTTTCCCGCGGCCGAACTTTACGCGATGCCGGCGGCAACATCGGCGCTGCTGGAAGACTCCGCCGTCAATATCGACGAGTGGATCGCCAGCGAAGTCGAGCAGGTGTTCGCGGTGCAGGAGGGGGCGGCCTTCGTCAACGGCGACGGCACCAACAAGCCGAAGGGTTTCTTGCAATATACCAAGGTGGCGGAAGCCTCCTGGACCTGGGGCAATATCGGCTTCATCGAGACCGGCGTTGACGGCGCGTTTCCGGAAGAGGGCGCGGCCGATCCGCTGATCGATCTCGTCTACGCGCTGAAGGCGGGCTATCGCCAGAATGCGTCCTTCGCGATGAACCGCAAGACGCAGAGCGCGATCCGCAAGCTGAAGGATATGGACGGCAATTATCTCTGGCAGCCGCCGGCACAGGTCGGTGGGCGCGCGGGCTTGCTCACCTTTCCGGTGGTGGAAGCGGAAGACATGCCCGACATGGCCGCCGATAGTTATTCGATCGCGTTCGGCGATTTCAATCGCGGCTATCTCGTGGTCGATCGCCAGGGCGTGCGTGTGCTGCGCGATCCATATTCCGCCAAGCCCTATGTGTTGTTCTACACGACAAAGCGCGTCGGCGGCGGCGTGCAGGACTTCGACGCGATCAAGTTGTTGAAGTTCAGCGGGGTGTAACTGCGGCGCGCCTGTGACATACCCCGCTCATGCCCTCACTCGGGTCCGCACTTTGTGCGGCCCGAGTACAGGCTCCAGCGGGCATCCAGGCTTTTGCTCTGGGTTCCCGCTTTCGCGGGGACGAGCGGAGATAGATCGTTTCAGCCACAAGACTGCTTCCGCACCGCGCTTTTGAAAATCATGCTCACGCGGCCGCCTCTCGGCGGCCTTTTCATTTTCAGACATCAATGAACCCATTTCATTCCGCCTGGCTGGCGCGCGAACAACGACGCTGGCTGCGCAACGACGCGCATCGCTGGCTTCGTCCCGACCACACGCGCTTCGGGAAGCGGCAGCAGATCGAGCACAAATACAACCCGAACCAGCCGCGCGTGCCAGCTGGTAATTCAAATGGCGGGCGGTGGACGGATGGTGGAGCCTCTTCGCCTCTGTTGGCACCGATCAGCATCCCGATGGATGCATTTGGATTCGAAGGTGCTGATGGCGGCTTGGAGGGGCTGACGCAGCTAGCCTTTGTCGGCCAACTTTTTCAGGGAGCCGCGCAGGCTGGCCGAGTAGTTGCACTCGGATTTGAGGCGGCGCTCTCGGCTTTCACGGCGCTTTCGGCGCGCAACGGGACCGATGGAACGGCGGTCGCTATCTTCCGCTCGGCTGAATTTCAGCCAGGTGTCGATCCAAGGGCCGCGATTGGCTGGGCAGCCTGGCTAACGCCGGAAGAGCTTGAGCGTGCGTGTCCGGCGCAGGGGCTCGTACAAAGTATGACCGACACTGCAGCCGCCGCCATCGACAGAGATAGTTATACGGCACAGAGCTACGGCACGGCCGTTCATACGAGACTCAGCCATGACATTAGGAATTTGCTGAATCCGAATTTGCAATCCGAGGTATCTATTTTAAAAACTCTGGAAGAGACTGGTGAACTGCCTAAGCTCAGTTCACCTTTTTCTCAGTACGGTGAAAGAGGATCAATTCGTA
>JAEXXW010000439.1 GCA_023405565.1 Pseudomonadota bacterium | reverse complement strand
CATCTATCGCGCGCCGCAACTCATCCGCATCATCGAGCCGATTGCTGGATTGCCGCGCATCACCATTCGCTTTCGCCCGACCCACAATTACGGCCATCCGATTACCAACAGCGCAGGCGGCAGCAATCACATTCGCTACTGGAGCGACGACACGCATTTGCGCCTGACGACCGACGCCCCGCTGACCTATATCGAACGCGAAGCCTCCTTCGTTGTCACCCGCCCACTGCATATGGTGTTCGGTGCCGACGAACCATTTCCGGCGGCGCTTGGACCGACCTGCCGAGAGTTTTTTGAAAAGACCCGCGATTATTGGCGCGAATGGGTGCGCCGCCTGAACCTGTCCTACGATTGGCAGGATGCAATGGTGCGCTCGGCCATCACGCTCAAGCTGTCGAATTTCGAAGAGACCGGCGGCATCATCGCCGCGCATACGACATCGATACCGGAAACGCCGCATTCGCAACGCAACTGGGATTATCGCTTCTGCTGGCTGCGCGACGCCTATTTCGTGGTGAAGGCGCTGAATCGCCTCGGCGCCACAGGCACGATGGAGGATTTCATCCTCTATATTCTCAACCTCGTATCGGAGGAAGCCGAATCGATCCGTCCGGTCTACAGCGTCGTACATGCCGATCCGATGGACGAACGCATTGCCGACGATCTCGCCGGCTTTCGCGGCGACGGCCCGGTGCGCATCGGCAATGCCGCGTCCATCCAGGCGCAACACGACACATATGGCAGTATCATTCTCGCGGCGATGCCGATGTTTTTCGATCGCCGGCTGCCGCAGATGGGCGACGAATCGCTGTTCAAGCTGCTTGAAATTCTCGGCCGCAAGGCCGAGCGGCTTGCGCTTACGCCGGATGCCGGCATCTGGGAATATCGCGGCCGCCAGCGCATCCACACGCATTCGGTGGCGATGTGCTGGGCCGGGTGCAATCGCCTGGCCGCCATCGCCCAGCAACTTGGTTTCGTCGAACGGGCCAATTACTGGAACGACGTTGCCGAGAAAATCCACGCAATCCTGCTGGACAAGGCCTGGAACGAAAAGCGCGGCGCCTTCACCGCCGCTTTCGGCGCCGAGGATCTCGATGCCAGCGTGCTGTTGCTGCATGAACTGGGCGCCGTCGAGGCGGATGATCCACGCTTTGTTTCGACCGTTGCTGCAATGGAACGTGAACTTCTGCGCGGCAAGCACGTTATGCGCTACGCCAGCCCCGACGATTTTGGTGTGCCGGAAGGTGAGTTCCTGATCTGCCGCTTCTGGCTGATCGATGCCTGGTGGTCACTCGGACGCAAGCAGGAGGCACGCGATCTGTTCGTCGATGCCTTGCAATATCGCAATCGTTACGGGCTGCTGGCGGAGCATATCAATATGCAGACCGGTGAATTATGGGGCAATTTTCCGCAAACCTACTCGATGGCGGGTTTGATCCTGACCGCGATGCGCTTGTCGCGAAGCTGGGAGGATCGGTATTGGCGCGGTTAGTCGTCGTTTCAAATCGGGTCTCGGCACCGAAATCGGGCACGCGCGCCGGCGGACTTGAAGTCGCCGTCATGGCGGCGCTCAAGCGCAATCCCGGCATCTGGTTCGGTTGGAGCGGCCGCGTCTCGGTTAAAACGCTGGAAACGCGAACCATCGAAAGCGACAAAATTTCCTTCGTGCTGACCGATCTGCCGAAGGAAGCCTACGAAGAATATTATTACGGCTTCGCCAACCGGGTGTTATGGCCGATCCTGCATTACCGGCTCGATCTTGCAGAATTCTCGCGCCAGGATCTGTCCGGCTACACCAAGGTCAACGAGCATTTTGCCGAAGAGCTGGACAAGATCCTGAAGCCGGATGACGTCGTCTGGGTTCACGATTATCATTTCCTGCTGTTGGCAAAGGCATTGCGCGAACGCGGCCACAAAAACCGCATCGGCTTCTTCCTGCACACGCCATTCCCGCCGGTGGAAATCATTGCCGGCCTGCCGCATCACGAACGCATCATCTCCGCGCTCTGTCACTACGATCTGGTCGGCTTCCAGACCGAAATCGATGCCGCTAATTTTGCGCGATATGTGGAAAGCGAATGTCGTTATCCCGGCAATCGCCACGACGGTTACAATACCGGCGAGCGCATCGTGAAGATCGGCGACTTCCCAGTGGGAATCGAGACCGAGAATTTTGCCAAGATGGCGCGCCGCGCCATCAAGTCATCCTTCGTCAGTGGCGTGCTCGCATCCTTGTCCGGCCGGGCGATGATCATCGGCGTTGACCGGCTGGATTATTCGAAAGGCATCGAACACCGTATTGCGGCTTTCGAGCGCTTTCTCGAACATCACCAGGAATGGCGCAACAACGTCACCTACCTGCAGATCACGCCGAAAAGCCGCTCTGCCATTCCCGAATATATGGAGATGGATCGCAACGTCTCGACCATTGTCGGGCGTGTGAACGGCACCTACGGCGAAGCCTCCTGGACGCCGGTGCGCTATATCAACAAGGCGCATACGCGAACTGCGCTTGCAGGCCTCTATCGCGGCTCGCGCGCGGCACTGGTCACACCGCTGCGCGACGGGATGAATCTCGTCGCCAAGGAATTCATTGCTGCGCAGGACCCGGCCGATCCCGGCGTTCTCATTCTCTCGCGCTTTGCGGGCGCCGCCCAGGAATGCCGGCCGGCCTTGCTGGTCAACCCTTATGATTCCGAGGCGGTTGCCGCTGCCATTTATCGCGCCCTGTCCATGCCGCTCGACGAGCGGCGGGCGCGCAACGAAGCACTCTATAAGGTGATCGCCGCCAATGACATTTCCGACTGGCCGGGGCGTTTCCTCAAATCGTTGACCGGCTCGTCCACCCTGTCCTCACCCGTAACGCCCGACGAGCCTCCGCTGAAGGAGGCCATTGGCAGCTATTCTGCTTCCAGGATGGCGTTTAACTGATTTGGAGAAAGGAGGCCTTGATGCCAGCGATCGGAAAGACGAGATGGGCCATTCCGGAAGGCTATATTCCTTCAGGAAGCGTATCTCAGGATCGAGCGCTGCTGTCTCACGAAACCGCCTGCATCCTGAATGCAGGCGATCGCGACGCAAATATCAAGCTCTCCGTCTTCTTCACCAATCGCGAGCCGGTCATCTATTCGGTCAAGGTGCTGGCGCGGCGGACCCTGCATCTGCGCTTCAATGACCTCACCGATCCGGAGCCTGTCCCGCTCGATACCGATTATGCCTCGGTGTTCGAATCCGACGTGCCGATCGTCGTGCAACACACCCGCCTCGATTCACGACGGGCGGAGATATCGCTGTTGTCGACAATTGCCTTCGGACAGGACTGATCGTCAGGACCTGACGCTCGCAGGTTCCATCGCTCGCGCCAGCACGCGCGCAACATGCACCGCATCTCTGCCGGAGCCGTCATGAATCTGATGACGGCAGGAGGTGCCGTCGGCGACGATGACGGCATCGACCGGCGCCTTGCGCACGGCCGGCAATAGCGACAACTCCCCCATCGCCAGCGACACATCGATGGTGTCGGCAGCGTAACCAAAGGCTCCGGCCATGCCGCAGCAACTCGACTCGATGGTCTCGACCTTCAGGTCCGGCACGAGCTTCAGCACCGTCTGCACCGGTGTGAAAGCTTCGAACGCTTTCTGATGGCAATGCCCGTGCAACAAGGCCCGCTGCGGCGTGGACTTCAGCTTGAGCGCGAGGCGGCCGGCCTTGTGCTCGCGCGCCAGAAACTCTTCGAATGTGAGCGCAAGCTGCGACAAGGCTTTTGCCTCCGGTGATTTCACCAGAGCCGGGATCTCGTCACGGAAACTGAGAATGCAGCTCGGCTC
>JAEXXW010000430.1 GCA_023405565.1 Pseudomonadota bacterium | reverse complement strand
AATTTCCTGTTCTCCACCGGCGCCAATGAATTTGCCGGACGCTACACGCCTGGACATTTCGATATCCCGGTAATGGGCACCGACATCCGGATCGACGGCAAAACCGTCGTGCTGAAAGGCGAATTGCAAGATGTGTTCGGCTGAACGGCGCGACGGAATCCTGCCATGACCGTTCAGACATCCCTCTCCAACATTCCCGTCGTGCTGATGCACGGCATCGGCGGCGCCGCACGCATCTGGGAGCCGCAGATCGCGTTCTTCGAGCAACACAAATTGCATCCGGTGCCGCTCGATCTGCCGGGCTATGGCGCGCGGCCGCCGGTCGATACGATGAATTTCGAAGACCTCGCCGCCGATGTCGAGGTGACGATCGCGCACCTTGGTCTCGACCGCCCCGTTCTGCTCGGTCATTCGATGGGTGGCATGATCGCCCAGACCATGTTGCGCCGTGCGCCATCTGCTTATCGGGCCGCGATCTTGTGCAGCACCAGCCCCGCCTTCGGCCGTTCCGATGGTGATTTCCAGCGACAATTCATCGCCGACCGGCTCGCTCCCCTCGATGCTGGTCAGAGCATGACCGATATCGCCGAAGATAGCTTCGCGCGCATCACCGGTCCCGCCGGCGCCACCAGCCCCTATCGCGCGCTCGGTATCTCGACGCTCGCGCATACGCCGGTCGCGACCTATCGCGCGGCGGTGACATGCATCACGACATTCGACGAGCGGGACAATCTCGCCCGCATCGCCACCCCGGTTCTGTGTCTCGTCGGCGCGCTCGATACAAGCGCTCCGGCGCCAATGATGGAGAAAATGGCGTCCAAAATTTCGGGCGCTCATTTCACCTGCCTGCCGGGCATCGGCCATCTTCCCAATATCGAAGCGCCCGATGCGTTCAACGCGGCCGTGCTGGAATTCCTCACCGGCCTTTCGATAGCCCAGAAGCCCTGAAGGATTGAACATGCTCAAAAGCCAACTCGATACTCATGGGCTGGACGCCCCCATCTTCGCGCCCGAAGCATTCGGCTTGAGCGAGCTGCAGGCAATGCTCGGCGCGAAAGTGCGGCATTTCGGCAAGACCGTATTGGCGCCGCGCGCCGCCGAATGGGATCGCACGGCGACCTTCCCGCTGGTCAATTTCCGCGACATGCACAGTGAAGGTTTGCTTGGCATCTGCATTCCCGAAGCCGAAGGCGGCTATGGCGCCGACTTCATGACCTATTGCCTGACGGCAGCAGAACTCGGCCGCTATTGCGGTGCGACCGCTTTGTCCTGGAACATGCATGTGTGTTCGACCTTGTGGTCGGGCTTTCTGTCGGAAGATCTCGAGATGACACCGGAGGTACGCGCTCAGCATGCCGCACGGCGCAGCGTGCATTACCGCCGCATCCTCGACGAGGGCGCAGTCTATTCGCAGCCTTTCTCGGAGGGCGGATCGGCCGCTGCCGGCGTCATCGCGTTCGGCACCGAGGCACGGCCGGTGCCAGGCGGATTCATTGTCAACGGCAAGAAGATTTTCGCATCGCTCTCCGGTGCTGCAGATTATTACGGCGTTCTGTGCACAGAGCGCGCCGAGAACGACGCAGCAAGCCGACGCAACACGCTTTATCTGGCGGTTCCGGCGGCTTCGCCCGGCATCGAAGTGGTCGGCGACTGGGACCCGCTCGGCATGCGCGGCACCGTCTCGCGCACGCTGCTGCTGAAAGATGTCTTCGTGCCGGAAGACGGCATGCTGATGCCGCAGGGCGTCTATTTCCAGGCCGCGAGCCGCTGGCCGCATATGTTCATGACGCTGACGCCGACCTATATGGGTCTCGCGCAAGCGGCCTATGACTTCACCGTGAGCTATCTGCGCGGCGAATTACCCGGCATGCCGCCGGTCAAGCGGCGCATGTTCCCGACCAAGCAGATCGCGGTCGCCGAAATGCGCATCATGCTGGAGCAAACCAAGGCGATCTGGTTCCAGGCCATACGCGAGGCACGGCCAAATCCGACGCGCGAACAGGTGCAGCGCGCCTATGCCGCGCAATACACCGTGATGGAAAACGCCAATGCAATCGCCACCAAGGCGATCCGCACCTGCGGCGGCCAGTCGATGCTCAAGAGCCTGCCGCTGGAGCGCATCTATCGCGACAGCCGCTGCGGCTCCCTGATGCTGCCATGGACCGCGGAAATCTGTGTCGACCGCCTCGGACGCGAGACTCTCTATAATCCCGGCGAGACCGACGAGTAAGCTAACGATGCGCGTCGATCTGTCCGAACTCATTGCGCGGAACGCCGCCTTCACACCTTTGAAGACGGCGTTGCGCTTCGAAGGCCGAACGTTGAGCTATGCGGCTTTCGCGGCACGCATCGATGCCGCTGCGGCGGCGCTGTCGAGCGAACTTGGGGTGAGTCGCGGCGACCGCATTGCGGTACTGGCGCTCAATCACCCCGATACGCTCGTGCTGCTCTACGCCTGCGCTCGGCTTGGCGCGATTCTCCTGCCGCTGAATTGGCGGCTGGCGACGCCGGAACTCAGCTATATCCTACAGGATGCCGGCGCCACGGCCGTGTTCGTCGCTGGAGATTATCTGTCAGCAGTGCCGGCCTTGCAGCAGAGCCTGCCACAGACAGCGTTTCTCAGCTTCGATGAAACGCCATCGGCGCGCGGCTCCCTCGCCGTGCTGATCGAGACCGCGAAGGGCGACGGGCGCGGCACGCGCGCGGGCTTAAGCGACCCTGTGCTGCTGATGTATACCTCCGGCACCACCGGCCGGCCGAAAGGCGCCTTGCTGCGGCAGGAGGCGCTGTTCTGGAACGCCGTGCAAAGCCAGCACATGCACAATATGACCGCGGAAGATCATATCCTGACCGCGTTGCCGATGTTCCATGTCGGCAGCCTGAACATCCATACGACCCCCGCGTTGCAGCTCGGCGCAACGGTGACGGTGCATCCGCGCTTTGCGGCGGATCAGGCACTCGCTTCCATTGCGGAGGACCGCCCGAGTCTCGCGGTTCTTGTCCCGGCCGCCATCCGCGCCCTGCTCTCGCATCCGGATTGGGCCGCGACCGATATGAGCAGCCTGCGCGCGGTGACGACCGGCTCCGAACAGGTGCATGCCTCGGTGACGAAGGCCTTCGCCGACAAGGGCGTTCCGGTGCTGCAAGTGTTCGGCTCGACCGAGACCTCGCCGATTGCGGTCTATACACGGCTTGGCGGCGAGCTTGATCGCGGCGCATCCGCAGGATTGCCCGGCATCG
>JAEXXW010000271.1 GCA_023405565.1 Pseudomonadota bacterium | reverse complement strand
CGCGAAGGTGCGCTTTGTTGGAGAGTGGCTCGAGCACCATTTCCCGTGGCTCGAGACGGACGGTGCAGGCATAATCGATCTTGCCATCGATGACGATCATGCATTCCTTGCAGGTATTCGCATTGATGCAGGAATAGCGAATGGCCAATGTCGGATCAATATTGGCACGGACATAGCGCAAGCCGTCGAGAACCGATTGGCCCTGACTGTAGGGAACGTCGTAGCGGCTGACGGATTTTGGACCGCCGGCATCGCCGCGACGAACGACAAGGCAAGCTGTAACGCTCATTACGCGACCTCCGAAACGGTATTTCCATAAACGGGCGTACGACCGAACTGAAGTTCATTGCCGCGCAGGGCAACCGTCTGGTGCAGCACCCAGCTGTCGTCGAGTCCTGGAAAATCGTCCCTTTGATGGGCCCCGCGGCTTTCCGTACGCAGGAGAGCGGCGCGCGTAACGACTTCCGCAACCAGCAACATGGAACGCAGATCGAACCAATCGATCCGTCCCAGATTATAGTTGCCCGGGCTTTCCGGAGGAGTGGCTCCAATGTGTGATTTCATCGAAGCCAGCCGTTCAAGAGCATGTTGCAGACCTTCCTTGGTTCGGAACGGCCCCACAAAATCAGCCATCACGCTCTGCATTTCGGCAATGACACCGGCAAGGTTCAGATCGGACCGCGGCTCGGAGGCATATACGATCTCCAGATGCTGACGGGCCAGTTTGTCTTGCCAACTGCGCTGCGTCATATTCGCTGTGCGGGCAGCTGCAGACTCGCCGGCAATCCGTCCAAAGACCAGGGCTTCGGTAATGGCATTACCTGACAAGCGATTGGCGCCATTCGCGCCCGCGACAAGTTCCCCTGCAGCGAACAGGTTCGGTACTCGCGTTTCCATGGAAGGATCAATTCTGACGCCTCCCATGTGATAGTGAGCAATCGGTGCGACCTCGACCGGCATCTTTCCAAGATCGATGCCGTTTGCTGCAAGTCGATCAATGACGGGGCCGAATGCTTCGCGCAGCTTTTCTTCGGGGATATGCTGGAAGCTCAAATAGGCGCCGCCCGCTGGTGAGCCGCGACCCGCCTGGACTTCCTTGAGAATGGCGTGCGTGGCTTTGTCACGCGTCACCACATAGCGTCCGCTCTCTTCGGCGCCATAGTCGTTTACGAACTCGCGCATCTCGGAATTGAGCAGGCGGCCGCCCAATTTATAACGAAACGGATCCCACATGATCGGATCCATGCCCACGAGACGTGGCGCCAGATGGCCGATCGGGAAGAATTGCACGAACTCCATATCCATGAGCTCGGCGCCTGCGCGTAGCGCCAGCGCATGGCCATCTCCTCCCATATTGGCGGATGCGCTGTTTCGTCGATAAAGCTTGGTCAGCCCACCGGTTGCGAGGATGACGGCTTTGGCCTCGATCGCAATCGGCCGGCCATCGGCGACCGAAAAACCGGTTGCCCCAGCCACGCCCTCGTTGGTCACGATCAAATCCGTGAGATAGAGATCGCCGATACGCGTCACTCGGTCCTGCCGCAAGACGCGCCCCCGCAATGTCTTGGAGACAGCCGGGCCGGTTGAAAGAAAGTCGACATATACGCAGCGCGGCCGATCATGTCCTGGTGCCTGCGTCTGCGTAATGCTGCCGTCCGGCTTGCGGGCCCAACCAACACGCCATTCGTCAAGCTGACGAATGGCGGCTGGTCCCTGCTCGCAAACCAGGGTGGCGAGATTGGCATCGCATAGACCACGACCGGCGGTCAGTGTATCTGCCAGATGGTGTTCCCAGTGGTCGGGCGTTTCAGAACCAAGCGCTACAGCGACCGTCATCTGCGCCATGATCGTCGCGCCGCTGCGGCCGATGAGGCTGCGATCTGCCAAAATAACCCGGGCCCCATTATCCGCCGCTGATAGCGCTGCGGCCATGCCCGCAGCGCCGGCACCGACGATCAATACATCGGTCTCAAGATGCACGAGATCAGACGGACTTGTCACACGTTGTCTCCATCGGGAAGCGGCATTTTCATCGAGTGAAGCTCCTTTGGCCCGTAACCTGTGTTCAGTATTCCATTTTGCTATCGACAAACGTCATCAGACCGATCGTTGTTACAGCCGACAAACACCAACGCTCCTTCAGACCGTGGCGGCAGATCGCGCTGCCTGATTATAATAGCCGGATACTGCGCGAAGCATTTCCCCCACTTCCGACAGGGCCGGTTCTGATGGCCCGGATGACCGAAGTGGTTTGACCAGCAATTGCTCGCGAACGTCGGAATATCGACTGCACAGGTTGACCCCGGCCGCAGTCGCTGAAACGACTTTTTCTTTCCCCTCACGCCGCGTCTTGACCAGGCCAGCCGCCTCAAGCTTGCGTAGCGCATAGGAGATCACATGCGTCTCTTCGATATCGAGGATGAGTGAAATATCGGCAAAGCGTTTTGCGCGATCACGATGACGCACAATGTGAAGAATGAGCACTTCAATCGGCGAGAGGTTGGGGAGTCCTGCTGCTGCCATGCAACGCACGATCCAACGGTCAAAGGCATGCACGGCCAAAATCAATCCGTATTCCAGCTCTGACAAAGCGGGCGAACTCCCCGCCGCCAGATGAGCTGACGAAACGATGGGTTGACGCAGCTTGTCGTGTAGCGGCTGTTCGCGCTCTGACAGCATCGGCGTGGTCCTCTTCATGTTATCCTTCCACTTTGCGTATAAATTATCAAGTCGATATCGATAAAATATTGGTCACGATATCGATCTCATCGAGATCATATCCCGATTCATGCGCTTTGTTGGTGTTCAAGAAAGACCCATGCCGGGCGACATCTAATTTGCCAATCGGCATCAGTTTTCTCGACGTCGCTCGCCTCGAGCTTGAGCGTTCGTTGCCGCTTTTTTTCACAGAATGGGAATTTGGGAGGCTAAACGGCCTGCTTTGAACCCATATTTGGTAATAAAATGATCTTGATAAGATAACGAAATAATACCTATAATATATCTATAAATACGATGCATGACGCGAGAACATGCCAAACACTTTGTTTGATCTGCCGCGGAAGAATTCGAGACGTTTGTTGCCGGACCTCAAATTGTCGGGGCTCGGATCGATTGGTGGCCCCATGAGCAAATCGCGCAGAGGCCAGAATGACGCTGTCTCTCTGCCAAAGGCAAACTGCCATTTTATAGCCAGGCAGGAGCGTAGCGCCGAGCAATCGAGGGGGCGCCTGCTGCCTGTTTCCATTGTGCCCACTGCTCTTGTCGTTGCAACGCAATCACTTCCTTCGCGAGCGACTTGTCCATGAGCGCGTCGGCTCAATCCCATATGCTGAGCCCCGCAGTTTCTGCCGATAAGGCGACAATACTCGATGTATCCAACGTTAATGTCTGGTTTGATGGCATTGGTGCGCTACGGGATGTGAGCTTCAAGGTAAACGCCGGGGAGATCTGTGGGCTCATCGGGCCCAATGGGGCCGGGAAGACAACGCTGTTCAACTGCATTAACGGGCTTGTTCCGATCAGTGGCGGTCAAATTTGCTTTCGAGGACAATCCCTGCAGGACGTTCCAACCTATCAGATCGTCAATCTCGGTATCAGCCGGACCTTTCAGAATATCGGCCTTTATGGCGAGCTATCCGTTCTCGAAAATGTTCAGCTCGGTGGTCACTCCGTGTCATCGGGGGGATTTTTCTCAACCGCACTGCGGATGCCGTGGGTTCGCCGCGAAGAACAAGACTTGCGTACGCAGGCTTTGAAATGTCTGAACGAGGTTGGGCTTGCCGACATTGCAGCGCAACAAACCGGAATTTTGCCCTACGGCACATTGAAGAGAATCGAGATCGCCCGCGCGCTAATGTCATCGCCGCAATTGCTCATGCTCGATGAGCCGGCCGGCGGTTTGAGCCATGGGGAGGTGGCCGAACTGGGTGATTTGATCCGACGGCTGCGGAGGGAGCGCCAACTGACACTTCTACTCGTTGAGCATCACATGCGCCTTGTCATGGAGCTTTGCACGCATGTTGTCGTTTTGAGTCAGGGCGCGGTGCTTGCTGATGGCGCGCCGAATGACGTTCAGAACAACGCAGATGTTGCAGCCGTTTATTTCGGATCGTCAGCATGAGCGATTTGCATATCGAACGATTGTTCGCAGGTTATGGGCCCGTCACTGTGCTGCGCGACGTAAATCTTGACGTTCCGGCTGGGGAGGCGTGCGTCATTCTCGGCGTGAACGGCGCGGGCAAGACCACGACATTGCGTGCGATTTCAGGTCTCATCTGGCGGCGGGGCATGATCCGTTTTGGGCGAGATGAGATCTCTGGCTGGTCTCCAGAGCGAATCGCTCGTGCTGGAATAGGTCACGTCCCGCAGGGCCGTGGCACCTTCAGCGATTTGACTGTTTCCGACAATCTGGCTCTGGGAAGCGTGCATCGCCGCGATCGCGTCGGCATCCAGCGCGATATGGAGATGGTATTCGATCTGTTCCCGAGATTGAAGGAGCGTCGACAACAGCTTGCCGGGAGCTTGTCGGGCGGCGAACAGCAAATGCTCGCCATCAGCCGGGCAATCATGGCGGCACCGAAGCTTTTGCTGCTCGATGAGCCGTCGCTTGGTCTCGCTCCGCGTCTGACGGACGAGATCTTTAGTGCGCTCAACAGGCTCCGGGCCGAGCGTGCATTGACCATGCTTGTCGTCGAACAAAATGCGGCGTTGTCACTGAGAATTGCAAGCATGGCGTATGTTATCGAGGCTGGATCGATCATCACCAGTGGTCCTGCCTCGGATGTCGTGAATGATGATCAAATCCGTCGCGTCTATCTCGGAATGTGAGACATGGCTGAATTTGTGCAACAAGTTCTCGATGGACTGGAAAGCGGCGCGATCTATGCCGCTTTAGCCCTGGCTCTTGTTTTGGTTCATCGTTCGACGGGCCTGATCAATTTCGCGCAGGGCGAAATTGCTATGTTTTCGACCTATATATGTTTCACGGCCTTGAATGCTGGATTGCCAGTTGCTGTGGCCGTGGCCCTCGCCATGGCGCTGTCTTTTGCCGCTGGCATGCTGATCGATCGAACCCTGTTTCGCGGTGCTGCCGCGCGGCGGCCGCTCACAGCTGTCGTTCTCATGCTTGGATTGTTCATCGGCATCAACAGCGCTGCGGGCCTGATCTGGTCTTATCAGGTTCAGCGTATGCCAGCGTTATTTCCGGAGGGCCTCTTCAAGGTGGCCGGTACGACATTGAATTACCAGATGCTGGGCACTCTCGCAGTGCTGCTGCTGATCTGCTTGCTCCTGCATCTCTTGTTTGTTCATACCAAACTGGGTTTGATGATGCGAGCGGCCGTATCCAACCGGGAGTCGTGCCGGCTGCTCGGTATCAATCCCGGTACGATGCTCGGGCTAGGCTGGGGATTAGCGGCAGCCTTGGGCTGCCTCGCAGGTGTTCTCGTGACGCCGCGCCTGTTTCTCGATCCGAATGTCATGCAGGGAATCATCATCTTCTCAATCGCAGCGGCGACGGTGGGTGGTCTCGATAGTGCTGCGGGCGCTATCATCGCCGGCCTCGGGATCGGGGTGCTTGAGAATCTCGCAGGCAGCTATCTTGTCGGATCCGATTTGCGCGCATGTGTGCCGCTCATCCTGATCATTGCAGCTCTGACTTTGCGTCCACAAGGACTGTTTGGTCAGATCAAGTCGGTGCGCGTATGAAGATCGCGCATTTATCAGTGGCGAGGATCGCCGGTTTTGCCTTGGTGCTCATCACCGCGATCGGTGCGCCATTTTTTCTGGGCTCTTTTGCCACGTTTCAGTTGGCAACGGCGTTGTCCTATGCGCCTGCAGTTCTTGGCCTTGTCGTCATTACCGGACTGACCGGGCAACTGGCTCTGGGCAACGGCGCTTTTTTCGCCGTCGGCGCATACACGACAGCGATTCTTGTTCAGACTTATGGGTGGCCCTTCTGGGCGACATTCCCGGTCTCGGGCCTGATTGCCCTCGTGTCCGGCATTCTGCTTGGTATTCCCGGACTGCGTTTGAGTGGCCACTTCCTTGCGGCGCTGACGCTGACCATTGCCGTCGTCGCGCCGCAAGTGATCAAGTATTTCGATGGCCTCACCAATGGCGTGCGTGGTATCAATGTTGTGCTTTCCGATCCGCCCGAATGGCTTGGAATTAGCAGCACGCAGCAGGCCTATTTCGTTGCGCTTGTCGTCACGGTCTTCGCCTTTGCGTCCACCTATGCGATCTGTAACAGTCGTATCGGCCGTGCCTTGCAGGCGATCCAGGAGAATGAACTGGTTGCCACGTCGCTTGGTATCAATGTGGCCTATTTCAAGGTTGCCGCCTTTGGTTACAGCACGCTGCTGGCAGGTCTTGGCGGCAGCTCCTTCACGGTCGCCGTTGGCTATGTTGCGCCGGAAAATTTCACCATTGGACTTGCGACATTGCTGATCATCGCGCTGGTCATCGGCGGCAAGACATCGGAATGGGGCGCGCTGATTGGGAGCCTCTTTATCGTGCTGCTGCCGCTTTACGCGGGACGTATCGATCCGGCTCTGTCAGGTCTTTGCTTCGCTGTAGCGGTGATCGTGACAATCCTGGCTCTGCCTGACGGGCTGGTCGGCTTGCCACGCGGTTTCCTTCGTTGGGCCGGATGGCTCAAGCGTTTCTTCTCTTTATCTATTCCTCAAACACGGAAGGCGAATGATGTCTCT
>JAEXXW010000104.1 GCA_023405565.1 Pseudomonadota bacterium | reverse complement strand
ATATAAGGCATGAGGCCTTTGGCGTGATGAGCAGGCCGACGGCGAACGCCGGGGCATGACGGTTGCAAGTGGGCTGGTCCTTGCAACCGTTGCATCATTCGCCTATCCGCGCTCACCGTTCTTGCGCCACTGAAGCAATGTGGCGGCCAGTGTCAGTCCGCCGCCAAGCAATGCGAGCGTGCTCCAGCCTCCGAAGGTCCAGGCCGCGGTTGCGGCAGCCGAACCCGCTGCGCCCCCGACAAACATCGTTCCCATGAACAGCGTGTTGATCCGTGCGCGTGCTTCGGGCCGCAGCGCAAAGATGATGTGCTGATTGGACACGAGCGCACCCTGCACGGCGAGATCAAGAACGATGACCCCTGCGATCAGTCCGGCGATCGATGTCCAAAGCCCAAAGATCATCCACGAGAGAAACGCCAGCGCAGCGCCGGCCAGCACGACGCTATGGGGACCGCGGCGATCCGAGATGCGGCCGGCAATCGGTGCGGCCACGATGCCGATAGCGCCGACAACGCCGAACAGACCGGCGACATCGGGGCCAAGCGCGAAATCCGGCTGTTCAAGCCGCAAGGCGAGAATCGTCCAGAAAGCCGTGAAGGCTGCAAACAGCAGGGCTTGCGTGACTGCCGCAAGACGGAGGGCCGGAAACTCACGCCAGAGATGGATGAGCGACAGCATCAATGTCTTGTAGCCGATGCGTGCGTCAGGAGGGCTTGCGGGCAAACGCAGCATCGTCCAGGTCGCCGCAGCCAAAGCGAGCGGCGCACTCAACCAGAACATCTCGCGCCAGCCGGCGTGACTGGCAACAAAGCCGGCCACCGTTCGGCTGAGGAGAATGCCGCCCAACAGGCCCGCCATGATAGTGCCGACCGTGGCGCCGCGTCGCTCCGGTGCCGCAAGATGCGCCCCGAAGGGCACGATCTGTTGCGCCGTCGTCGACAGGATGCCGACAAGGATCGAGGCAGCGACGAGCAGCCACGCGTTTGGCGCCAGCGCCGCCGCCACAAGCGCGAGAGCAAGCAGGAAAAACTGGGCCGCGATCAGATTGCGCCGTTCGAGGATATCGCCGAGCGGCACCAGCAGAAACAGGCCGGCGGCGTAACCAAGCTGTGTCGCTGTGGGGATCAGCCCGGCGGTGCTGCCCGGAAAGTCGCGCTCGATCACGCCCAGCATCGGCTGGTTGTAGTAGATGTTGGCAATCGCGATTCCGGCCGCAGCGGCCATGGCGAAGGTCAGAAGCCGTCCTGGCGCCCGACCTGGTGCGGGGCGGACATCGGCAGACGAATAGCGGTCATCGGTGAGGGTGGACATGGCAAGCCTCCTATGGGGAGATTGATGTGCTCGCCGCCGATGTAGATTGATATCATATCATAGTTTAGTGAGCTGATACGATAAGGTATAATATCGTATTCTGATATGATGGACCTACGCGATCTGGAAGTGCTGGTTGAGGTGGTTGAGGCGGGCAGCCTGGCTGCGGCCGCACGGCGTTTGAATATCGCGCCGATGGCGGCCTCCAGGCGGCTGGCGGCGCTGGAGACAGAGCTGGGTGTGCGGCTGGTGCATCGCACGACCCGGTCATTGTCGCTGACTGCGGAAGGAGAGGCCCTTCTTCCTTATGCGCAGCGGATGCTGGAGAGCGAAGCCGATGGAAGAGCCGCCGTTCTTCCGCGGCAGGCACCGGTTTCTGGTCTGCTCAGGATCACAGCGTCGGTGCCATTTGGGCGTCTGGTCGTGACCCCGGCTATTGCGGCTTTCCTTCGCGCTCATCCCAACGCCTCTGTCGATCTCATGCTGACAGACAGCGTAATCGACATCGTTGCTCATGGCATCGACGTCGCAATCCGCATCGGGACGCTTCGGGATAGCAGCCTGGTTGCGCAGAAGCTGGGTGACAATCCGCGCTTCCTCTATGCGTCGCCCGATTATCTGGCCGATCGTGGCACACCGACAAAAATCGCGGAATTGGCCGCGCATTCCTGTCTCACACTCAGTGGTATGAGTGACTGGGATTTTCAGTCGAACGGAAAGACAGTGCGCCGGCAGCATGTGACGTCGCGGTTCAGCGCGACGTCGGTCGATGCGCTTTACCAAGCTTGTCTTGAAGGAGTTGGTATCGCCGTATTGCCAACGTGGGAAGCAAGTGCAGGCATGTCCGCAGGCCGATTGCGCAAGATCGATCTGGTCGACGGCTCGCCAGAGCCACTCCGTATTTGGAGTGTTTATCCAACGGCGCGTTTTATTCCGCCCAAGGTGCGCGCATTTGTAGAAATTTTGCAAAGCCTGATCGGATCAGAGGCGTATTAGATATTAATTCTCGATCAATTCCAGCCGGACAGTCGATCTGCATCCGGAATTTTCAGCACGATGCTGTCGCTGTCATGCTGCTGTTGATTTCACTTGGCAGTGCTCATCGCGAAGATAGTCCATTTGGCCAATACCATCATGGCCGAAGCCACTTATCTTCGCCACGCCAAAGCCGTCCGGCTTTCGCTGAACACGAAGGATTACGCATATGCCCATGATCACCACCAAAGACGGCGTCGAGATTTTCTACAAGGATTGGGGCAAGGGGCAGCCGATCGTGTTCAGCCACGGTTGGCCGCTCTCGTCCGACGACTGGGACGCCCAAATGATGTTTTTCCTTAACAAAGGTTTTCGCGTGATCGCGCATGATCGTCGCGGGCATGGTCGCTCGACTCAGGTCAGCGACGGTCATGATATGGATCATTATGCCGACGATCTGGCCGCACTCACGGCGCATCTTGATTTGAAAGATGCTGTCCATGTCGGCCATTCCACGGGCGGCGGTGAAGTCGTTCACTACATCGCCCGCCATGGCGAAAGCCGCGTGGCCAAGGCTGCGATCCTTGGCGCGGTGCCACCGCTGATGGTCAAGACCGAAGCCAATCCCGGTGGATTGCCGAAGGAAGTCTTCGATGGCTTCCAGACGCAGGTCGCGACAAACCGGGCGCAATTCTACTACGACATACCGGCTGGGCCGTTCTACGGGTTCAATCGTCCCGGTGCGAAAGTGTCACAAGCGGTGATCTGGAACTGGTGGCGGCAGGGCATGATGGGCGGCGCCAAGGCGCATTACGACGGCATCGTCGCATTCTCGCAGACCGACTTCACCGAAGACCTGAAGAAGATCACGGTGCCGGTCCTGGTCATGCATGGCGATGACGATCAGATCGTGCCCTATGCCGATTCCGCGCCGTTGTCGGCAAAGCTGCTGCAGAAGGGCATTCTGAAGACCTACAAGGGCTTCCCGCATGGCATGCCCACGACGGAAGCCGAGACCATCAACGCCGATCTGCTGGAATTCATCAAGAGCTGAAGGCGAGGGCGTTCCAGCAATAATCATCATCCCGGACGGGTCATGACCTGCCCGGGATGATGTTTCTTTGGATACAGGGGCAAAATCAGCGCCGTAACTTGTCGAGCGTGATCGGCAGATCGCGGACGCGCTTTCCGGTGGCGTGATAGACCGCATTGGCGATCGCCGCTGCGACGCCGACAATACCGATTTCGCCAAGTCCCTTGATGCCCATCGGATTGACGATGTCGTCCCGCTCGTCGACGAAAATCACGTCGATATCGTGCACATCGGCATTCACGGGCACATGATATTCGGCGATATTGGCGTTCATGATGCGGCCGAACTTGTGATCGATCAGCGTCTCTTCATGGAGCGCGACGCCCATGCCCCATATCGCGCCGCCCATGACCTGACTGCGTGCCGTCTTGGGATTAAGAATACGTCCAGCCGCAACCGCGCTGACGATGCGCGGCACACGGATGACGCCGAGCTGTTCGTCCACTCTGACTTCGGCGAAGATGGCCGAATGCGTATTGTGCGCATGTTTGCCGTCATCCATGAATTCCATTGTCTTTTCCTGCTCGATGTGTTCCACGCCGCCGTGCCGCATCGCATCGGCGATGGACACCGAGCGGTTTGCGTCTTTCTTTGAAGCGATCGTGCCATCCTTCAGAACCACATCATCGGGGTTGGCACCCGCGAGCGGAGAATTTGGCGCCTTCTGTGCCAGGCGGAGCAATTCCACACGCACAGCATTGCCCGTATTGATGATCGCATTCGAGACCGAGGCGGCAATCCACGAGCCGCCTTCCACGGGGGATTGCGGCAGGGTTGAATCGCCGAGCCTGATGTCAATGCTGTCCAGCGGCAGGCCGAGTGCATCGGCCGCAACTTGCGCCATGATCGTATAGGTGCCGGTGCCGATATCGGATGTGGCGCAGGAGACTTGTGCGTGTCCATTCGATGTCAGGGCGATGCGGACCGTGATCGGCACCTGCAATGCCTCCCATATGCCGGTTGCCATGCCGAACCCGATCAGATCGGTGCCGTCCCGCATTGAACGAGGCTCCGGATTTCGCCTGCTCCAGCCGAAGGCCTCGCCGCCCAGGCGGTAGCATTCACGCAGATTCTTGCTGCTATAGGGCAGGCCGGTGGTCTGATCGCGGTCGGAGTAGCATCGCAGCCGCAATTCCAGCGGATCGATCTTGAGCGCAACCGCGACTTCGTCCATTGCGGATTCCAGCGCGTAGACGGCGGTCGTTGCGCTGGGCGCCCGCATGTCGCACGCCGTCGGCAGATCTAGCCGGGCGAGCCTGTGCCCGTATTTTGCCGTAGCGCTATTGTAGAGCAGACCGGACCAGGTGGTTTCGTTGCGGTGGAAGTCCTCGTATTGCGATGTCACGGTGATCGCATCGTGCGTGATGGCGTCGAGTGTTCCGTCGCCTTTCGCGCCGATTTGAATCCGCTGGAGCATGGCTGGCCGATATCCGAGCGAATATATCTGCTGGCGTGTGAGGACGACGCGCACGGACCGCTTCAGGGCGAGCGCGCCGAGAACCGCCAGCACCGCCTGATATTGCGGTCGCAGGCCGGCGCCGAACGCACCTCCGACAAAAGGCGAAACAACGCGTATGGCGTCCGGCTTCAGATTGAACACACTGGTGAGATAACGCTGCACATTCTGGACGCCCTGCGTCTTGTCGTAGACAGTCAGTTTGCCTTCGCCGTCCCACTGCACGGTCGAAGCGAATGGCTCCATGGGATTGTGATGTTCGATCGGGACATAATATTCAGCCTGGTGACGCACTGGTGCTGCCGCAAAGGACCTGACGGCATCGCCGCGCGGCTTGGCAGGTTCATCAAGGGCAAACGCCTTGTCGCGCTGACGGAGCAGATCGGTGACATGCGGCTCCTGCTTGTACTCGACGCGCACCAGCGACGCCGCATAGCGCGCGGTTTCCCAGTCTTCAGCCAGAACCAGTGCGATCGGCTGACCGCTGAACAAGATCTTGTCGTCATAGAGCGGCCGGAAGGGCGATCCTTTGTCGGGTGCAACGTTGTCCTTGTAGGCCTCGTCGTTGTCGGCCAAGGTCGGCCGGTTCTTGTGTGTCAG
>JAEXXW010000143.1 GCA_023405565.1 Pseudomonadota bacterium | reverse complement strand
TATCTCGGCCTCGAGCTGATGAGCCTGTCGCTCTACGTGATCGCGGCGATCGATCGCGACTCCACGAAATCGACTGAGGCGGGGCTCAAGTATTTCGTCCTCGGCGCCCTGTCGTCCGGCATGCTGCTCTATGGCGCGTCGCTGATCTACGGTTCGACCGGCCAGATCAGCTTTGTCGGGATTGCGCAGGCAGCACCACAGGGCGGCCTTGCGCTGACCTTCGGTCTTGTTTTCCTGCTTGCCGGTCTTTGCTTCAAGGTCTCGGCCGTGCCGTTCCATATGTGGACGCCGGACGTCTATGAAGGCTCGCCAACGCCCGTTACGGCCTTCTTTGCCGGTGCCGCGAAAGTTGCCGCGATGGCCATCTTCGTACGCGCAACCATCACGGCGTTTCCGACCATTGTGCTGCAGTGGCAGCAGATCCTGGTCTTCGTCGCCATCGCCTCGATGGCGCTCGGCTCCTTCGCGGCGATCGGCCAGACCAACATCAAGCGCCTCTTGGCCTATTCGTCGATCGGCCACATGGGCTTCGCGCTGGTCGGTCTTGCGGCCGGGACGGCGGAAGGCGTGCAGGGCGTGCTGGTCTATATTGCCATCTATATCGCAATGACGCTCGGCACCTTCGCCTGTGTCCTGTCGATGAAACGCGACGGTCGCTTTGTGGAGTCGATCTCCGATCTCGCCGGTCTTTCGCGCACGTCGCCGATGATGGCCTTCCTGTTCGCGATGCTGATGTTCTCGCTCGCCGGCATTCCGCCGCTCGCCGGCTTCTTCGCGAAGTTCTATGTGTTCATCGCCGCAATCAATGCCGGCCTCTATGCTTTGGCCGTCATCGGCGTGCTGACCAGCGTGGTCGGCGCCTATTATTATCTCGCCATCGTCAAGACGATGTATTTTGACGAGCCGCACAAGAGCTTCGAGCCGATGTCGGGCGAGCAGGTTCTGGTGCTGGGTCTCGCTGGCGCCTTTAACCTCCTGTTCTTCGTCTATCCGGCGCCGCTGCTCGATGCAGCGACGGTGGCGGCGAAATCGCTGTTCTGATGCCCTTTGCGGCCGGACCGCAGGCGACACAGGCTGGTTACCGCGTTCGTAGCTATGACCGGCTCGATTCAACCAACAGCGAGGCCATGCGCCTCGCTGTTGAAGGCGAGCGTGGCCCGCTCTGGATCGTAACCGACGAACAGACCGCCGGCCGCGGCCGGCAGGGCCGGGAATGGCAGTCCTTCATCGGCAACCTGACCGCCAGCCTTCTGATCACCGACCGCCTCAAGCTTTCGGACGCGGCGACACTGGGCTTTGTCGCCGGCCTTGCCGTCCATGAGGCTTGTGCGGCCTGCGCGCCCGGCCTTTCGCTGTCCCTGAAATGGCCCAACGATCTGCTGGCCAGTGGAGCGTTTTCAAGCGAAGTGGATTCCGGTTCGCGTGAAGAAAATGCGCCAAAACAAAAAACCAACGGCAAGCTGGCCGGGCTGCTGCTGGAATCCCAGAATCTTGGCGACCGGCTCATCCTGGTGGTCGGGATCGGCGTCAATGTCGTCAGCGCGCCGACGAGAGCCAACTACCCGGCGGTCTCGCTGGCCGGGCTCGGCCATGCTGTGCAAGCCGACCGGCTGTTCGCTGCCTTGACCGACGCCTTTGTCAAATACGATAGCCTATGGGACCGCGGCCGGGGATTCGCCGACATCCGGCAGCTCTGGCTCGAACGGGCGCAAGGCGTCGGAAAGTCTGTCTCGATCCACATGGGTGATCGCATCGAACACGGCATCTTCGAAACCCTGGACGAGAACGGCTGCCTCGTGCTGCGCAGATCCGATGACACGCGATGCACGATCGCGGCGGGTGACGTCTATTTTGGTGATGCGCGAACGGCGCGTCAGGGAGTTTCGCAAGAGTGACTGAGCAAGCACAAAAAGCTTCCGGACAGCTCGTTTTTGCCCCACTTGGCGGCATCGGCGAGATCGGCATGAACCTGTCGATCTATGGTCTCGGCGACGAACGCCGCCGCCAATGGCTGATCGTCGATGTCGGTGTCTCCTTCGCGGCGGAAGAACATCTGCCTGGTGTCGATCTGATCTTTCCCGATATCCGCTATCTGCTCGAAGAAAGGAGAAACCTTGCCGGCATCGTGCTGACGCACGCGCACGAGGACCATTTCGGCGCGCTGTTCGATCTGTGGCCCAAGCTGAAAGTACCGGTTTACACGACGCCGTTCACCGCGGCCCTGATCGAGGCCAAGCGCGCCAGCGAACCGGGGGCGCCAGATGTCGATGTGCGCGTCGTTCCGCTCGGTGGCCGTTTCAATGTCGGTCCATTCGATGTCGAACTCGTGTCGATGGCGCATTCGATCCCGGAATCGAACGCCCTGATCCTGCGTACGCCGCATGGCAATGTCGTTCATACCGGTGACTGGAAACTCGATCCGACGCCGGTTGTCGGTCTGCCGACCGACGAAGCCAAGCTGCGGCGTCTGGGCGAGGAGGGCGTTCTTGCCGTCATCGGCGATTCCACCAATGCGGTACGCGACGGCAAATCGCCGTCGGAAGCCGATGTTGCGCGTCACTGGCTCAATTGATTGCGGCTGCACCGGCGCGCGTCGCGGTGACGACCTTCGCCTCCAACGTTGCCCGCATCCGCGCCGTGGCCGAAGCTGCCAGGGCAGCGGGACGCGAGGTCGTGGTGGTAGGCCGCGCCATGGACCGGATGGTGCAGGTGGCGCGCGAGACCGGCTATCTGGACGGGATTCAGGATTTCCGCGGGCCGGACATGTACGGCTATCTGCCGCCCGACAAGGTGGTGGCGCTCTGCACCGGCAGCCAGGGCGAACCGCGCGCTGCGCTGGCCCGCATCGCCAAGGATGATCATCCCGACATCACACTCGCCCGGGGAGATCAGGTGATCTTCTCCTCGCGTACCATTCCCGGCAATGAGAAAGCGGTTTCTACGATCATTAACGCCCTGATCGATCAGGGCATCGAGATCATCACCGATCGCCAGCATCTCGTTCATGTCTCCGGCCATCCGCGCGTCGCCGAGGTCGAAGAACTGCTGAATTGGCTGAAACCTCAGATACTTGTGCCGGCCCATGGTGAGGCCTTGCATCTGCATGAGCATGCCGCGATCGGCCGTCGCCTCGGCATCAAGACCATCGTGAAATGCCGCGATGGCGATCTGGTCCAGCTCGCCCCCGGTGCCCCCGGGATCATTGACGAATTGCCCCACGGCCGCGTCTACAAGGACGGCATCGTCATGGTCGGCGCCGACAGTCGCACCATCGCCGACCGCCGCCGTCTCAGCTTCGTCGGCATGATCACGGTGGCGCTGGCTGTGACGGAGAAGGGCGCTTTGGCAGCCGATCCGGAGATCGAATTGCTCGGCATTCCGGAGCTTGGCATCGGCGGCACGCCGCTTGTCGATATTGCTGGCGATGCCGTGCTGGACACCTTCGAGAATCTGCCACGGGCCCGGCGGCGCGATGCCGACAGCATTGCTGAAGCGATCAGGCGAGGGGTGCGCAGCGCCGTCGCCGCCCAATGGGGCAAGAAACCCATCTGTTACGTCCACGTTCTCACTGTATAATCGCTTCCATGATCGGACGATTGAACCATGTGGCGATCGCCGTTCGCGACATCGCGAAGGCATCGGAAACCTATCGTGCAACCTTGGGCGCGGAAGTCTCGGATGCGGTGCCGCAACATGCGCATGGCGTCACGACTGTCTTCATCACGCTGCCCAACACCAAGATCGAATTGCTGGAGCCGCTCGGTGCGGATTCACCGATCGAAAAATTCCTCCAGAAGAATCCCGACGGCGGTATTCACCACATCTGCTACGAGGTGGATGACATCATCGCAGCGCGCGACACTCTGAAAGAGAAGGGCGCCCGCGTTCTCGGCAATGGTGAGCCGAAGATCGGTGCGCACGGAAAGCCGGTACTTTTCCTGCATCCGAAGGACTTCAACGGCACGCTGGTCGAGCTTGAGCAGGCGTGAGGTAGTTTGTGTCCGTTACGACCGCGCTTGCGATTTATTTTCTCGTCTGGTGGCTGACGCTGTTTGCGGTGCTGCCGTTCGGTATCCGGTCACAGCATGAGGCAGAAACAACGCCAGGAACTGATCCCGGTGCCCCGGTTCTGCCGCGAATGCTCGCCAAGCTGATGTGGACGACGCTCGTTTCGGCCGCAATCTTCGCGGTCATGTATGTTGTCTATGTGTATCGGCTGGTCGATCTCGACTCGATCCCAGGCCTGCCGAAGCCCTCCTGATGGCGTCGTTGCCAGCGTATCCGGCCTATCGATTTACCTGACTTGCGGGGAACTTCGGGGGTGGAAGCACCGTTATTCTTCCGCCTATCGGAAACTGGGCAAAGATTTTGGGGAAACATGAGATGCCGAATTCACGCTATTTCATTGTGCAAAAGGATGACGGCTGGGTGA
>JAEXXW010000094.1 GCA_023405565.1 Pseudomonadota bacterium | reverse complement strand
GATTGAAGATCAGTTGCAGGTTCGGTTGGAGCGTCCAGCCCGGCATGATCGAGGCTGAATAAGAGGCCTCAAGCGACAATTCATAATTGCGGAGGGGAACGGGCAGACCGGTAAACAGGCGGGTATCAAGATCATGCTCGCGGGCCTGCTTTGACACATGGGAATAGAGAAAGGAGACGCCGAAAGCATCGTCCGGTCGGGACGAAATCATCTTGGAGAAGATCAGACCACCATCGACATAGAAGTCGACCAGACTGCGATCCGCTGGACTATAGGCCACACGGGTAAACCACAGCACGCCCGAATTCGCATCCGCACCGGCTGGCCGGTAAAGCTGCTGATCATGAACCGCATAGATACCGCTGTTACCCCTGAGCTGCCGGGCGATGCCATTGCTTAGCGGATCGGCCAGCGGCAAACCGTTCACATCGAATCGCAAGTCGCTGAAGCCTCCGAAATGGTGCCAGCCGCCAATCCGGATTCCGCCGGCCAGCGCCGTGGCCTTGGCATCCTGATTGTAGCGATACTGCATTTCGGAGATGACGAAAGGCGGATCGTTGACACGGAAATTCAGCCCGTATCGATTGCATTGTTCGGGATCAGGGTAGCCGCATTGTCCGGCCGGATCGCCGTTGAATACAGCGAGCAGGAATGTGGTTTGCGGCGTCGGCTCGAGCTTGAACCGAACGCCCGGCGTCGACAGTGGATAAGCCGGCCCGCCGCTTGGAATATTGACGGCGGGATTGGTGGGCCAGTCGCTGGTAATAAAGAAGCTGAAATACTGGCTGAACAGGAATTCGGTATCGACGACGATCTGCCCCGCCCGGATGCTGCCCTTGCCGCCAAGAATGCTCTGCTCTAGCCACGCTTCCGAGAGCCGGGTGGTCGGCAAGGCCTCGATATTGCTGATGGTGTTCAGGTTGCCGACCAGATTACGGGTCGGCCCGCTGTCACCATGCAACTGGAAAATATTGGCGAAAAAGCTCAGCCCGTTGACGCCCGATAATTTTTCGAAATCGATCCCGATCATGCCCTCCAGTTTGCCGCCGCCGACGGTCCCGCGCTTGATACCGCCGGTCACGTTGGTCAACAGATCGAAGGTATGGACGAGGCCGAATGTGACGCCGCGCTCCTCCAGCCAGCGTCGCGCGACCGCGGCGGCGCTGTCCTTGGGCAAGCGGTCGGCAATGGATGGCTGAGGCGCGACGCTTGGGACTTCGCCGCGCGCCTGCCCCGTCGCCGCAAGGGCAAAGACGCACAGAGCGCCGACATACGTCCGTCGAACCCGATTCCTCGCCTTTTTATGTGTCACTGTGGTTGAGTGGTTGAGCCAACGAGCGCGCGTATCAGGCAAGCAAATGGGAGGTTTGGAGGCCGCAGATGCGGCGGACTTTGACGCATTTTTTGCGACATTCGCAAGACAGCGAACAGGCCTTTGCCCATGAGATCGGGGCGCATGGATCAGGGCCCATGAGATCGGGCCGGCCATGCCGGGACTTTAAGATGGAAGGTTGTGCGGCGAACAGGGCGTGGTGGGCGCGACAGGGATCGAACCTGTGACCCCTACCATGTCAAGGTAGTGCTCTTCCGCTGAGCTACGCGCCCTCATTCCGGTGCGGATATGAGGCGCCCCTATACTGGCTCGCAGGGTAGGACGCAAGCGCGCCAAACCGCCACGTATCAAAATCCGCCATAAAAGGAATAAGGGCCGCGACCAAGGTGTACCTCGTTGCGGGGCCGGCCCGCGCCGGGGAGAATGGCCTTTCGACAGGCCGACAGGGAGTTTCATCAATGGCTTCGCGTTTCGCTGTGCTGCGTTCCACCGCCTATGCGCTCGCTCTGGTGACAGGTCTGACCGCCGGCGCCGTCTATGCCCAGCAAGAGCCGCGGCTGGACGTCATCTACGTGCCCACCCCCCAGCAGGTGGTGGACCGGATGCTCGAGCTCGCCGCCGTCAAACAGGGCGACTACATGATCGATTTCGGCTGCGGCGACGGCCGCATGGTCGTGACAGCCGCCAAGCGCGGCGCACGCGGCTACGGTGTCGACATCAATCCGCAGCGCATCAAGGAAGCGAACGAGAACGCCGAAAAGGCCGGCGTCACCGACAAGGTCGAATTCAAGATCGCCAATCTGTTCGAGGAAGACCTGTCAAAGGCCGATGTGATGGCGATGTATCTCCTCACCGACATCAACCTGCGGCTGCGCCCGAAGATCCTCGATACCATGAAGCCGGGCTCGCGCATTGTCTCGCATGCCTTCGATATGGGCGACTGGAAGCCGGAGGCCCATGAGAATGTCGACGGCCGCAACGTCTATTTCTGGATCGTCCCGGCCAAAGTGAATGGCACCTGGCAGGTCAACGGCGCCAACACGATGAAGATGACGCTGGACCAGAAATACCAGTTCTTCACCGGCAAGGCCGAGATGGATGGCAAGACCTTCGACATCACTGACGGCAAACTGAAGGGCAACGAGATCTCCTTCCGGATGGGCGGCCAGACCTATACCGGCAAAGTGGACGGCGACAGCATCAGCGGCGCCAGCTGGAAGGCCACCAAGGCGTAAGGCCTGAAGGCGTAAGGCTTGCGGCCGCCCCTGAATCGGACACAATGAGAAAGGCGCTTTCCGGTCGAAAGCGTCTTTCGCTTTTTGATCGCCAGTAGTTTGAGGGAAGCGCCCCGGCGCCGGACGACATTCATGACATCGCAGAATCCCGGCGCTCCGCGCGCAAGCCTTTCCGTCGTCGACGGCGCCCTGATGATGGTCGGTGTCATCATCGGCATCGGCATTTTCAAGACGCCGCAGATCGTCGCCTTCAACGTGCCGAGCGATGGCTGGTTCATCGCCGCCTGGGTGCTGGGAGGCGTCGGCACGCTGATCGGTGCGCTGGTCTATGCCGAACTTGCGGCCGCCTATCCCTCGACCGGCGGTGAATATCACTTCCTCACCCGCGCCTATGGTCGCGGCGTCGGCTTCCTGTTTGCATGGGCCCGCACCACCGTGATCCAGACCGGCGCAATTGCCGCGATCTGCTTCGTCCTCGGTGACTATGCGCAACAAATCTACTCGCTTGGCACATACGGCTCGGCGATTTACGGCGCGGCCGGTCTGTTCATTTTCACGCTCGTCAACCTCGCGGGCACCTATGAAAGCAAGACGGCACAGAACGTCCTGACCGTGCTGGAGGCCAGTGCGCTCGCCGCCATTGCGCTGGTCGGCTTCATCTATGGCGGTGGTGCGGCGCCCGCCGCTCCGGGTGGCGATCTCAGCGTCGGCGCATTCGGGCTTGCGATGGTGCTGATCCTTCTCACCTATGGCGGCTGGAACGAAGCGGCCTACATCTCCGCCGATCTGAAGAACGTCAAACGCGACATGATCCGCATCCTGCTGATCGGCACGGCCGTCGTCACCGTCCTCTATGTCGCTATCAACATGGCCTATCTTGCCGTCCTTGGCCTCGATGGCATCCGCAAAAGCGACGCGGTCGCGGCCTCTGTGATGCGCACAGCGTTCGGTGCAAGCGGCGCCATCATCCTGAGCGTCATCGTGATCTGTGCCGCAGCCTCGACCATCAACGCGAGCATCTTCACTGGAGCCCGCCTCTATCACGCGCTCGGACAGGATCTCGCGCTCGAGCGGCTGCGCATCTGGAATGTCGAGGGCAACAATCCGCGCAACGCGATCATCGTGCAGAGCGTGATCGCCTTCGTGCTGATCATCTTCGGAGCCATGTCGCAGGATGGCTTTCTCGGGATGGTGCTCTACACCTCGCCGGTCTTCTGGTTTTTCATCCTGCTGACCGGGCTCGGCCTGATCGTGCTGCGCCAGACAGATCCGAACCGGGAACGCCCCTTTCGTGTACCGCTTTATCCGATCACACCGATCCTGTTCTGCCTGATGTGCGCCTATCTGCTCTATTCCAGCCTGGTGTATGC
>JAEXXW010000120.1 GCA_023405565.1 Pseudomonadota bacterium | reverse complement strand
GCTCATCCGGGACCGCTGCGCAGATCCGACGCCATCCGAATATCCTTGCGCATGGCGTTGCAGTGAATGTCGAAGCCGACAGCGTCAATGCCGCCCTGCTCGCACCGGATGTTGCGGCCGGGCAGCCGGTGTTCGATGCCTTCATCAAGGAAGTCAGCCGCGAAATGACGGTGAAGGCCGGGCAGAAATGCACGGCGATCCGCCGCATCTTCGTGCCGGCCGAGCGCGCCGATGCCGTGGCCGAAGCCTTGCTGGCGCGTCTAAAGAAAACGACGCTTGGCGATCCGCGCCGCGACGACGTGCGCATGGGGCCGCTGGTGACACGTGGCCAACAGGCCACGGCGTTCGACGGCATCGGCAAGCTGGCGCAGGAAGCGGATGTTCTGACGGGCGGCACGACCGCGCCCGCGATCGACGGCATCGATCCGGCAAAGTCCGCTTTCGTTGCACCGACACTAATGCGTGTTGCCGACGCATCGAAAAGCCACGCGGTACACGACATTGAAGTGTTCGGCCCGGTAGCGACGATCATTCCTTACAAGAGCGAGCAAGAGGCCTTCGCGCTGGTGGCGCGCGGCGGCGGTTCGCTGGTCGCGTCAGTTTATGGCGAGGATCGCGGTTTCTTCGCACGAACTGTCGGCGAGATTGGACCGGGTCACGGCCGTCTGCTGATGGTCGAATCGTCGATTGCCGATGCGCAGACCGGCCACGGCATCGTCATGCCGCAATGTAACCATGGCGGTCCCGGCCGTGCCGGCAATGGCGAGGAGCTTGGGGGATTGCACGGCCTTCGCTTCTATCATCAGCGGCTGGCAGTGCAGGGCTCGACCGATCTTCTGAGCGATCTTCAGGCTAAAGCGTTCGCCTTGCACTGAAGCATGATCCGGAAAAGCGGGAACCGGTTTTCCGAAAAGATCATGTTCAAATAAAAAAGTACAAGTGGCTTCAGGCGCCTGACAGTCAGGCGCTCCTGAACTTCGCGATCACAGTCTCGGGGATCGGCCTGGTTTTAAGTGCACCGGTCTCCGGATCCAACACCGCCCACACGCGCGTCTCGGAACCGTCAATACCGAGCTTGCCGTCGACGAAGATCTGATGGCGAATCTCGAAGCTCGAGCGGCGGAACTCGCTGATCTGCGAATGCATTTCGACCATGTCGCCGAACTTAGCCGGCACGGTGAAATTCGCGCGGGCATCGACCAGCGGAATGCCGAGGATATCGAATGTCTTGGCCAGATCCCGCTGCTTCACGCCGAGCGCCGTCTCGAACATGATCCAGGTCGCGGTATCGAAGAATTCGAAGAAGCGCGCGTTGAAGACGATCCCGGCCGGGTCACAATGGCCCCATTCGATCTTGAAATGCCGCTTGCTGACAAAATCGCCCACGGATGTCCCTCGCCTTCTTCATGTTCTGAAGCTTGGATGCCGCAGAGGGCCGGAGCTGTCAATTTGTGGCTGAGGATCTAGGCCTTCCGACCCTCCGTCTCTTCATCGTCCTTGTGCGGACCAATCAATTCCTGCAGCGGCGCTTCGAGTTCGTACTGGAAGCCGCCGGCCTCATAACGAACCTGACTTTTTCCGGCGACATCACGCGGTGCAATCCGCCGGACCAGCAATTCACCGAAGCCCCGACGCGACGGGGCATCCACCCGCGGGCCGCCGCTTTCCTTCCAGTGCAGATGGAAGACCGGATCGCCGCCCAGATTGTCGATGCGCCAGGTCAGATCGACCTTGCCATCCGGCACTGATAGCGCACCATGTTTGGCGGCATTGGTCGCCAGCTCATAAAACAGCAACGCGAATGTTTGGGCCGACCGCGCGCGCAAGGCGATGTCCGGCCCTTCCATCGTGATGCGGCCGGCAAAGGGAATGATCTCTTCCGAGATCAGGCTTTGCAGGCTGAGGCTTTTCCAGTCGCTGTCGGTCAGCAGCGAGAGAGCGCGCGCCAGCGCCTGCAGCCGGCCTTCGGCCGTCTTCTGAATTTCGGCAAGACTCAACCCCGGCGTGAAGCTGAGGCGAACCACCGCCTGCGCAACCGCCATCACGTTCCGGACGCGGTGATTGAGTTCATGGATCAGAACTTTCAGCCGATCCTCGGCCGAACGTCGCGAAGCCACCTCATCCGACAAGGCATTCGCGCGATTCCAGATGAAGCCGAGCAACAGAACAGCCGCGCCCGTCATGGCGAGCCCGGCGCTTCCCATCCACAGACCGCGCATGAAACCTTCACGCGACAGGTTGCGTGGCACCGAATAGACGAACCGCAACTCGCTGTTGCCGAACTCCATCTTCCGTTCAAACAGCGTGCGGGACGATTGTGCTGCATCTTCCACGCTGCTGGGCGAGAGACGGTAAAGCGGTTGGTTCATGCCATGGGTGAAGACGCTGACGGTGGCACCACTCGGTATCCGGGCCGACGTCAATGCATTACGGAAGAACTGATCGATCCGGAAGCCGAAGCCCATCACCCCCAGAAAGCCACCGCTTTCATCGTAAATCGGAGCGTAGAGCAGCAGAGCGCGCTCATCCGGCGACTGCACCAGACTGAGCGGCCGCGTGCGCGTGACGTCATGCGTCTTCTTCGCCTGCATGATGGCTTGCAGCCGTTCGGGAAATGCACCGGCATCGACACCGAGGACCGCGCGGTTTCGTTCCGGCGCGATGTCGATGATCGGGAACATGGGCCGCTTCAAAGTTGCCGGATCGATCGGCTTGTCGCCGGGCCCGCGAAATTCCGGCTTCTCGATGCCGGACGCCCGCAAGGATTGCAGCACCTCGCCAACCCGTGATGCATCAACTTCAGGCAACCAGCCGATGGTGGTCAGATCCGGGGCCAACCCCAGGGCACGCTCGCCAAAACTGCCAAGCGCCCGTGGCGTGGACAAAGGCGGTGGCACAAAAAAACGGGCAACGGTTTTGGCGAGGCTTGAGCGCGCGAGGATATGCTCACCGACGGTCCCAAAATGCGAATCGATCGTCTCACCGATACGCAATCGCTCGACCGTACGGTATTGCCGCGCTTCCTGCCGCGCGATGTAGACCGACAGCAAGACCCCGGCGAATGTCAGCAACGCGAGCAGCACGCGTGGCATCATGCGTTGTCGGAAAGTCGTGCGATCGCGCGAGGGCATGAAATTTCAACTCGTCCCGGCTCCGACAACCACTATCGCATTCAATCTGCAATGCGAAGGAGATCGGCGGCAAATGGTCTTTGGAGGAATTTCTATGGAACCGTCCATCGCAAGATTGGTTAGCGTCCCGGGCTTTTGTTTCAATCGACGGATCATGGATGAGCGAAGCGATCGAAACCGATATTCCGGCACGCCTCGATCGCCTGCCCTGGAGCCGGTTTCACACCCTCGTCGTCATTGCACTCGGTATTACATGGATTTTTGACGGCCTCGAAGTCACGTTGGCGGGAGCCCTGTCAGGCGCCCTCAAAAATAGCCCGGTTCTTCAATTCAACAACACCGATATTGGCATTGTCGGAAGCGCATACCTTGCCGGTGCCGTACTGGGCGCGCTCTTCTTCGGGTGGCTCACCGACCGGCTGGGACGCAAGAAGCTCTTCTTCATCACGCTGAGTGTCTACCTTGTTGCGACAGCGGCGACGGCCCTGTCCTGGAATTTATGGACCTTCGCGCTCTGCCGGTTCTTCACCGGTGCGGGCATCGGCGGCGAATATGCCGCCATCAACTCGACCATCCAGGAATTGATCCCGGCCCGCGTGCGTGGCTGGACCGATCTCGTCATCAATGGCAGCTTCTGGGTCGGCGCGGCACTCGGCGCCCTTGGCTCGATCGTGCTGCTCGATCCCGCTCACATCGATCCCGAATACGGATGGCGGCTGGCTTTCCTGATCGGCGCGGCGTTGGGTCTCGTGGTCTTCTTCATGCGCCTGTGGCTGCCGGAAAGTCCGCGCTGGCTGATGACGCATGGTCGGGCACCAGAAGCGGAGAAAATTGTCGCAGACATTGAGGACAACATCCGGGGTTACGTTCGCCCGACCAAGCCTCCGCCGCGGGTACGTCTCGTTCCGCGAAGACATACACCGCTCGCCGAAGTCACGCTGACATTGCTGGTCATCCACCGCAGGCGCGCGGCCGTCAGTTTCACGCTCATGGCGGCGCAAGCTTTTTTCTATAACGCGATTTTCTTCACCTACGCATTGGTGCTGACTGATTTCTTCGGCATCGCTGCCAATCAGGTCGGCTGGTACATTTTGCCCTTTGCCTTGGGAAATTTTCTCGGACCCGTTTTGCTCGGCCGTCTGTTCGATACGATCGGACGCCGGCAGATGATCTTCTTTACCTATCTTGTCTCCGGTGTGCTGCTGGCGCTGACGGGTTATCTGTTCATGCAGGGTGTATTGACGGCGATAACACAGACGCTGTGCTGGATGGCCATCTTCTTCTTTGCTTCGTCCGCGGCGAGCTCGGCCTATCTCACTGCTAGCGAATCCTTCCCGCTGGAAATCCGCGCTCTCGCCATCGCATTCTTTTATGCGATCGGCACCGGTATCGGCGGCATCGCCGGTCCCTTCGTCTTCGGGCACCTGATCGACACCGGTTCGCGGGCAGCCTTGTTCGGCGGCTATGTCTTCGCGGCGCTTCTCATGCTAGCCGCCGCCGTCGTTGCTATCCGATATGGTGTTGCTGCCGAACGCAAGCCGCTGGAAGAGGTCGCAAAGCCGCTCGCTTTTACCGACTGAGCATCATGCTTTGCGACAACTCCATCAGGCGGCTGGGAAAATCGCGTCGGCTGACCTATGGTCGATCTTCTGGTGCGATGAGGATAAACGAATGCGATCGGTCTGGGCCGCCTTGCTTATTGCTGTGTCAAGCCTTCTGCCCCAGCAATCGCAGGCGCAGTCATCCGGCCAGACGCTCGACAAGATCACCTTCGGCACGAACTGGGTCGCCCAGGCCGAACATGGCGGCTTCTATCAGGCGCTGGCGGACGGCACCTACCGCAAATACGGGCTCGATGTGACGATCCTGCCCGGGGGACCGAATGCCAACAATCGTATCCTGCTGCCGGTCGGCAAGATCGACTTCTACATGAGCGCGAACCTTCTTCAGTCGTTCGATGCGGTCGAACAGAATGTGCCAACCCTTGCTGTGGCCGCGAGCTTCCAGAAAGACCCGCAGGTGTTTCTGGCGCATCCCGATCAGGGCATCGAGACATTCGAGGATCTGAAGAAGCTGAACCTGCTCGTGTCGAAGGAAGGCCTCGTCGGCTATTACCAATGGCTGAAGAAGGACTATGGCTTCACCGACAAGCAGGTGAGGCCCTACAATTTCAATCCGCAGCCCTTCTTCGCCGACAAGCGCCTCGCCATGCAGGGCTATGTGACGTCGGAGCCTTATGCTGTCGAAACGCAGGGCAAGTTCAAGCCGAAGATCTTCCTGCTCGCCGACCAGGGCTTCAGCACTTATTCCACGCTGATCGAAACGCGGCGCGATCTGGTGGAGAAAAGGCCCGATCTCGTACAGCGCTTTGTCGATGCGTCAGCCATTGGCTGGTACAATTACATATACGGTGACAACAAGGCGGCGAACGCACTGATCAAGAAGCAGAATCCGGAAATGACCGACGCGCTGCTCGACTATTCCGTCGCCAGGATGAGGGACTATGGCATTGTCGATTCGGGTGACTCGCTGACACTGGGCATCGGTGCGATGACCGATGACCG
>JAEXXW010000082.1 GCA_023405565.1 Pseudomonadota bacterium | reverse complement strand
GCGCCGGCCTGCGCGAAAGCCACGTGCACGATGTGACGATCACCCGCGAAAGCCCGAATTATCCGGGACGCGGCTGATCTTTCTTATCCCTCCCCTTGAGGGGAGGGTGGCCGGCGATAGCCGGCCGGGCGGGGGCGCCGATCCAGCAAGTGAGCGTGGATCACGTCCATGATCCCATCAATGTTGCGGTCGATCTCGTGATTCCAGAAGCGCAAAACTAGGTATCCAAGATTTTGTAACGTCTTATCGCGCAGTTGATCGCGAACAGCATTGGTATCTTGATTGTGTTGTCCGCCGTCGACTTCAACGATAAGCCTCGACTTGCGGCATTCAAAATCGACGATGTAACAATCGATCGGTGATTGACGGCGAAAGTGAAATCCGAGTGCTCGGAGTTGCCTCAGGTTTGTCCACAGACGGACTTCCTGTCGTGTCATCGATTTTCGCAGTTCTCTGGCACGCGCTACAGCCATGACGACACCCCACCCGACGCCACGCCGCAAGTTTATGCCAGCGGCATAAACTCGCCAGCGATGGCGCCACCCTCCCCTGAAGGGGAGGGATAAGAACGCGTGCCGCTGCCGAATCCTTCCGGCGACGATTTGGCTTAGTCGAGGCTTGACCTGCTAAGATTCAGTGCCTTGTCGGTAGGCTATTTGCGGCCCAGAAAGTCCTGCACTGTCTTTACGGTCTGGGCCGGCTGTTCTTCCATGATCCAGTGTCCGGAATTTGCGATGATCCCGCCTTCGACATTGCTGCCGACCTCGCGCATGACATCGGCCTGAACCGTGCCGAACGATTTTTCCGCGCCGAGCGCCAGGATCGGCATCGTCAGTTTGCCTTTGGCCTGAAAGGCCTTGTTGTCGGCGGCGTCTTTCATATTGAAGGTTGCGAATTGCTCGAAGGCGGCATGCATCGCACCCGGCCGCGCATAGAGTTTGGCGTAATGGCGGCGCGTTTCTTCGTCGATCGTCTTCGGATCGGCGGATAATTCGTTCCAGAAGCGGTCGAGATAGATGCGCTCGCGTCCCTTGACGAGCCTGTCCACATCCGGTCCGCGGAAATTGAAATGCCAGAGCAGCGGGCTTTTCAGGATTTCATCCCACGGCCCGATGCCGGGCAGTGGTGCATCGATGATCACCCATTTGGTGATGCGGTCCGGATATTGCGCAGCCAGCGCATAGCCGACCATGTTGCCGATATCGTGGGTGACGAGATCGGCCTTCTGGACATTGAGCTTGTCCATCACGGTGGCAATGTCGATGCCTTGTGTTTTCTTGTCGTACCCAGCGCTGGGATAGGAGGACAGCCCCATGCCGCGCAAGTCCGGCACGATCACCGTGTGATCCTTGATCAATGCTTTCGCGAGAGGCGCCCACATATCGCCGGTGTCGCCAAAGCCATGCAGCATGATGACGGCCGGACCTTTACCGCCGGCGCGGACATAGATCGTTGCGCCATCGGTTTGAATTCTTTGGACCCGCATTTCGCGTGGAAATGCTTCGATCTTCGCCGCGACGGGAAACGCCGCGTAAAGCGAAGGGAAAAAAGAAAGTGCCACAGACGTCAGAATGCCGGTGAGACGCATTGTGTTATCTCTCGTTGAAAACGGGAGATATTAGCATCGCTTTCCGGAATCCGGAATGCATCCGTGGTTGTTCAATCGCTCACATAATAGCGAATCTCGTAAGTCTCATTCTTGTTCGGCTTGCGCGGCTGCGTATCCGCCCTGCCATCGTCGAGATAATCGACGCGTTGCCAGTCGCCGTAGAATTTGGCCGTTCGCGGCGTGGAGGCCAGCTTGATGCTGAAGATCAGCTTTGGCGTGTCTGGCAGCGACACGATCAGCAGACGAGGGGAGGTTCGCGTGTAGAGTGGCGTGAAGCCGCTCAGAACCGGTCGGTTGCCATCGTGCCAGATCCAGTTGTCTTCGAGCTGCGGGCCGACACGCTGTGATCCTGCATGTAATTCGATGTTGATGTCGGCACGGTTTGGCACGGGGGCGCCTTCGGGCAGACGGATCTCGAACTGCATGCGCGGATTGGGCCCGGAAAAGTGCTCGACATTGGCGAGCCTGACCTGGATTCCGACGGTCACGATCGCGGCTAGCGCAATCACGATCAGCGCCACGCGCCCGGCTAATGCGCCGATGCGGCGATGTCCGCCGTAAAAAATTAGGGTGAGGATAACCGCGGCGAAAAAGCCGACAAGGCAGCCTGACGCCGCGATGAAGAAAACGGAATAACCGGATTGTCCTTCGAAACTGGAAATGCGCAGGACATCGACCAGCAGCATGCCGATGCCAAGCCCTGCGAAAAATCCGGCAACGGCACCCGGAAGGCCGGCGAGAAAGGCAACGATGATTTTCATGTCGGAATATGCGGATGAGCCAAGATGGTGCTTTGTTGCTGCAAGGCCCGGTCGGGTTCAATGACCTGAAGCCGTCACACCGATGATTTCTGCCAGAACGGCTGGTGCCGGTGGGAGCGCTCCTGTATCAGCGGCGGATTGGAGATATCCTGCCATGGCCGAAAAAGCGCGCCGCTTTGTGCTTGCCTCCCGTCCGGTCGGCGAGCCGAAAACAACCGATCTGCGGCTGGAGGACTATGACGTGCCGTCGCCGGGTGCCGGCGAGGTGCTGCTTCGCACCCTGTTTCTGTCACTCGACCCCTACATGCGCGGACGGATGAGCGATGCGAAGTCCTATGCCGCCCCGGTGCCGATCGGCGGCGTGATGGAGGGAGAAACGGTCAGTGAGGTGATCGCGTCGAACAATCCGAAATTTTCTGTCGGCGAGATCGTGCTGGGCCGCACCGGCTGGCAGACGCATACGCTGTCCGATGGCGTAAGGCTTCGCAAGGTCGATCCATCGCTCGCGCCGATCTCGACGGCGCTTGGCGTGCTCGGGATGCCGGGGATGACCGCTTATGCTGGCTTGCTCGATGTCGGGAAACCAAAAGCCGGCGAGACGCTTGTTGTTGCGGCAGCGTCAGGGGCGGTCGGGTCGGTTGTGGGACAGATTGCGAAGATCAAGGGGTTGCGTGTCGTCGGCATCGCAGGTGGTCCGGACAAGTGCCGTTTTGTGAAAGACGAGCTTGGCTTTGACGAGTGTGTCGACCATCGATTGCCCGATCTGTCGGGCCGCCTGGCCGCGGCCTGTCCGAACGGTATCGACATCTATTTCGAGAATGTCGCGGGTGCCGTTCTCGAGGCCGTTCTTCCACAGCTTAACATCTTCGCGCGTGTGCCGATCTGCGGGACCATTGCGTATTACAACGATACGGCACCTCCAAGCGGGCCGGATAAGCTGCCTTCGGTGTGGCGCATGATCCTGAATAAGCGGCTGACGGTGCGCGGATTGCTGGTGACGGATTTCACTGCGATGCATGACGATTTCCTCCGCGACATGTCCGGCTGGCTGAAGAACGGTCGCGTGAAGTATCGCGAAGACATCGTCGAGGGTTTCGAGAATGCGCCGCGGGCCTTGATCGGCCTGTTGCGTGGGGAGAATTTCGGCAAGCGGCTCGTGCGCGTCGCCGAACAAACAACCTGACCGGAGATCATCATGTCGGTGCAAATGGTCCTTCTGCCAATATTCGTTCTCGTGATTCTGACCTTCGTGGTCGGCATCGTGCTGGGAGCACGCCGGCAGCGGGCCTTCAGCTCGAAGGAAACGCGGTGGCAGGACATTGCTGTCCGCAAGGAGGGATGGCCCGCAGACGCGATGCAGGCCAGCCACTCCTTCTCCAACCAGTTCGAATTGCCGGTCCTGTTCTATGTCCTGACCATCCTCGCACTGATCACCAAACAGGCCGATCTCATTTTCGTCATCCTCGCCTGGGTCTTCGTCATCATGCGGGTGCTGCAGGCGGTGGTTCATGTCACCAGCAACCATGTTCCGACGCGGGGTGCGTTCTATGCGGTCGGTGCGGTGGTCCTGATGATCATGTGGGGTGTTTATATCGTCCGCATTCTGACGTTGCCTTGGCCATAGGCTTTGATCAGGACCCGTCGGCCCTTGTCATGAGGGGCCGATGCCTCTAGGTGGCTGCGATGACACCCGCAGCCCGCATTTCCGCCGCCATTGAAGTTCTGACCGATATCGAGGCGCGCCGCCGGCCGGCGCCCGACGCCTTGAAGGATTGGGGCCTATCGCACCGCTTCGCCGGCTCCGGCGATCGCGCGGCGATTGCGGGGCTTGTCTATGACGCGTTGCGCCGCCGCGCGTCGAGCTGTCATGTCATGGGTGAAGCGACGCCACGTGCGAACATGCTCGGCATGTTGCATCTCGAACGCGGTCTCGATGTCGAAGCGATCGCGGCCTTGTTCAGCGGTGCACGTTTCGCGCCCCAGCCGATGAGCGATGCCGAACGCGAGCGCGTGGGGTCGGCCAGCCTCTCCGAAGCGCCGCCGCATATCGCCGGCGATTATCCGCAATGGCTCGATGGCAGCTTCGCCGCTGTCTTCGGTGAGGCCCGGGCCGAGGAGGCGGCTGCTCTGGCCTCCCGCGCGCCGCTTGATCTGCGGGTCAATGAACTGAAGGCAGAGCGCGACAAGATCGCTGCAGAACTCGCAGAATACGAGCCAGAACTGACTAGCTGGGCGCCGTTCGGCCTGCGCATTCGTGTTGCGCCCGATGCCAAGAGCCCGGCCATCCAGTCCGAGCCGGCCTTCATCAAGGGCGCCATCGAAATCCAGGATGAGGGGTCGCAGCTCGCGGCCTTGTTCTCGGGCGCCACCCAAGGTGAGCAGGTCGTGGACCTGTGTGCCGGCGGTGGCGGTAAGACCCTGGCGCTGGCCGCCATGATGCAGAACAAGGGCCAGATCTTCGCAACAGATACCGATAAACGCCGATTGGCGCCGATCCATGCCCGGCTGGAGCGGGCCGGAATCCGCAATGTGCAGGTCCGCACGCCACGCGGTTCGGCCGAAATCCTGGACGACCTGAACGGCACCATCGATCTTGTCCTGATCGACGCGCCGTGTACCGGGACAGGCTCCTGGCGCCGCAACCCGGACGCCAAATGGCGGCTACGGCCGGGCGCCCTCGAACTCCGGCGAAAGGACGAGGTGACGGTGCTGGACCGGGCCGTGCCGCTCCTGAAACCCGGCGGCCGGATCGCCTACATCACCTGTTCGGTGCTGGATGAGGAGAATGGTGCGCAAATCCGCGCCTTTCTGGCCCGTCATGCCGGATTTTCCGTGGAAAAGCCGGACCAGGTCGCGGCGGCTCTGGGAGAGCGCGGCTATCTATTCGCCAAGGCAGCTCTTATCTCGCCGGAAGGGTTGCTGATGACCCCGCGCCGCACCGGAACCGACGGATTTTTCGTCAGCGTCCTGCGGCACAACTAGTCTTCTGCCGCTCGACAGACTCCATTTCCGCCTCTAAAACCCGCCATGGCGCACACACCCCAGCACGACAAACTTCTCATCATCGATTTCGGCTCGCAGGTCACGCAGCTCATCGCGCGGCGCGTCCGCGAGGAGGGCGTTTACTCCGAGATCGTTCCCTTCCAGAAAGCCGAAGAGGCCTTCAAGGCGATGAAGCCGAAGGCCGTGATTCTATCCGGCGGTCCGGCTTCGGTGCACGAGCAAGGCGCACCGCTCGCGCCTCCTGCGATCTATGAGGCCGGCGTGCCGGTCCTCGGCATCTGCTACGGCGAACAGGCCATGGCGCAGCAGCTCGGCGGCAAGGTCGAAGGTGGACATCATCGCGAGTTCGGCCGCGCCGAAGTGACCGTAACCGACGATTCAACGCCGTTGTTCGAAGGCGTGTGGGAAAGGGGCCAGAGCTATCCGGTCTGGATGAGCCATGGCGATCGCGTCACCGTACCGCCGGCCGGCTTTCGCACCGTTGCGACATCGCCCAATGCGCCGATTGCGGTCATTGCCGACGATGAGCGGAAATTCTACGCGACGCAATTCCATCTCGAGGTGATGCACACGCCGCACGGTGCCGCGCTCCTGCGCAACTTCGTGCGCAAGATCGCCGGCTTTACCGGCGACTGGACCATGCGCGCCTTCAAGGACGAGGCGATCGAGAAGATCCGCAAGCAGGTCGGCAAGGGCAAGGTCATCTGCGGATTGTCCGGCGGCGTCGATTCATCGGTGGCGGCGGTGCTCATCCATGAAGCGATCGGCGAGCAGCTCACCTGCGTGTTCGTCGATCATGGTCTGCTGCGTCTTGGTGAAGCCGAGAAGGTCGTCGCGCTGTTCCGTGAGAGCTACAATATCCCGCTCATCCATGTCGAAGCGGAAGACCTGTTCCTGAAAGAGCTGGCCGGTGTCGATGATCCCGAGCAGAAGCGCAAGATCATCGGCAAGCTGTTCATCGATGTGTTCGACGAAGAAGCGCGCAAGCTCGGCGGCGCCGATTTTCTTGCGCAGGGCACGCTCTATCCGGATGTGATCGAAAGCGTGTCTTTCACCGGCGGCCCCTCTGTGACCATCAAGTCGCATCACAATGTCGGCGGTTTGCCCGCGCGCATGAACATGAAGCTCGTCGAACCCTTGCGCGAATTGTTCAAGGACGAGGTGCGTGCGCTCGGCCGCGAACTCGGTCTGCCGGAAGTGTTTGTCGGCCGTCATCCATTTCCGGGACCGGGGCTTGCCATTCGTTGCCCCGGACCGGTGAGCAAGGACAAGCTCGATATCCTGCGGCTTGCCGACGATATCTATATCGAGGAAATCCGCCGGCACGGTCTCTATGACGACATCTGGCAGGCTTTCGCGGTGATCCTGCCGGTGAAGACCGTCGGCGTGATGGGCGACGGGCGCACCTACGATTATGTGCTTGGCCTGCGTGCGGTGACGTCGACCGACGGCATGACCGCCGACTTCTATCACTTCGACATGAAGTTCCTCGGCCATGTCGCAACGCGCATCATCAATGAGGTGAAGGGTGTCAATCGCGTCGTCTATGACGTGACCTCAAAGCCACCCGGCACAATCGAGTGGGAGTGAACCAGGCTTCCCGCGGGCTTATGTTTCTTGTTCGGCATTGGTCGTCCCTTTCGTGATCCAGACCATCATGGTCGGCGTGCCACTCAGACAGGGGCAGCTCACGCAGAGGCCGGAGCCGGTTCGCAATACTCGATCAGCAATTCGGTGAGGACCCGAACCTTCCTTGCGGGATGCTGACTTGGTGGGCGGATGACATATGCTCCAGCCGGGGGTGGTGGATGGCGTGTCATGACCGGCATGAGCGCACCAGACGCAATATATTCATGGATGAGGCCGTCGGGGAGGCAGGCGATGCCGAGCCCTGCTGCTGCGGCGGCGGCGAGAGCGGTGCCGTTGTCCGCCTTGAAGCGCCCTTGCGGACGAACCGTGATGATCTCGTCGCCATCCATGAGTTGCCAGGCTTCGGTGCCTTGCAGGAGAGCCTCATGAGCGACGAGTTCCTCCGGCGTCTCGGGCGACCCATGCGCCTTGATGTAGGTCGGACTCGCGACGAACTTCCCATGGATTGGTCCGATGCGTCTTGCGATCAAGTTCGAGTCCTGAAGGTAGCCAACCCGGATCGCACAATCGTACCCCTCCGCGATCAGATCAACGAAGCGATCACTGTAGCGGGTGTGGATGTGCAGCTGGGGGTGGCGTCGCGCCATTTCCGCGAGCATGGGAGCGAAGTGAGTCGGGCCGAAAGAAAGCGGCACGGCAACTCGCAAGCGGCCGCGAAGGTCGCCGGCGGGTAGGATCGTTTCCCTGGCTAGGTCGATCTCGGCGCTGACTCTGGCTGCATGGTCCCGGAACGTGGCCCCGGCTTCCGTGAGAGAGGCGCCGCGGGTGGTTCGTGCGAGAAGCTGGACGCCAAGTTCCGCTTCAAGCCGGGCAAGCCGTCGGCTGACGATCGATTTGGAGACGCCGAGCCGACGCGCAGCGGGCGAAACGCCCCCGGCATCAGCAACTTCCACGAATGTTTGCAGATCTTCGATGTCCAATTCAGCGTTCCCGGTTTCGCGACACAGCTTGGCACAAAAGGGCACTATCGCATCACGCATAGTAATGACAATTCCGCGTTCCGTGCAGCGCCGCCGCTGGTGCATGCCTCCCGGAAAAACCAAATGCCGCCCACGACGGCGGCAAAGGATGAAAGAATGACCTTTCGTAATGGCCTTGCTTCGCTTCTTCGTCCTGAAGATTCGGTCCTCATTTTGATCGATCATCAGGCTTTTCAGCTTACGAACGTGAACAGCCATGATCCGCAGGCCGTGGTCAATAATGTGACCGCGCTCGCGAAGCTTGCAAAAGCTTTCAACGTTCCGACCATTCTCACGAG
>JAEXXW010000144.1 GCA_023405565.1 Pseudomonadota bacterium | reverse complement strand
TCGTAGCGCAGCTCCTTGAACAGATGCGGATTGGCCGAATGCGTCGTGTTGCCTCCCATGAACAGCGTGTAACCATCCGGCGTTGCGCGCGCGACATACTCGGCCGCCGGAATGCTGGCGCCACCGGGCCTGTTCTCGACCACGACCGATTGCCCGATCTTCTTGCTGAGTTCATCGGCAAGGGTGCGTGCCATGACATCGGTGCCGCTGCCGGCCCCGAACGGCACAACGATTGTGACGGCGCGTGTCGGATAGGTTGACTGTGCCTGTGCCTGCGACAGGGCGAACGCAGCGAGCAGGGCGGTGATAGCAATTCGAAACATCATCAAACCTCTGTGGAACATCACAAAAACTAGGAGCGAAGCGGATCGAGAATAGCATCGAGATCAAGCGTCTCGATCCCGGGGAATTTCCGGCGCCGGAAGACGTCGCGCATCTTCATCGGCGCCGTTGCATCGATGCCGATCTTGCCGCGATGCGCGTCACGAACATCGGTTCGCTGGAAGCTGCCGAGATGCGGAATGACATAAGCGCCGGTTTCCGGCGTGTGCCGCGTATGCACCGCCCACATCACTTCGTTGGCGTCGTGCGGATCGACATCGGCATCAACAACGATCACGACCTTCATCCAGGGATGTGCGGCGAGGGCCGCCAGCATCACCGCGCGGGCCTGCTCATCGCTCGTCTTCTCAAGACTGACGACGCAACCGAAGATATGACCCGGCGTGCCGATATCGCGGATTTTTCCGAAAGCCGCGACGCGCTTGTAGACCTCGGTTTGCAGCGGCACGCCGAGCAGCGTCGAATCTTCCGTGCCGCCGGCGAGGATCACGTGGTAGATCGCATCATTGCGGCGTGTGATGGCCGTCACCTGCATCACGTTGTTCGGCGCCTTGGCGACATAGCCGTCAGTGAATTCGCCGAATGGGCCTTCCTCTTCCATCACATGCGGCGGCACATAGCCTTCGATCACGTATTCTGCATCCGCCGGAACCATCAGCGGCACCGTCTTGGCCTGAACGACGCGCAGCGGCGTTTCCTGCCAGCCACCGGCCGTGAGCAATTCGTCCGCCTCAAACGGGATCTTGGAGGCGGCGCTGAGCATCAAAGCCGGCGGTGCGCCGATCACGACCGCAACGGGAAGGGGTTTGTTCTCCCGCTCGGCAGCGGCGTGGTATTGACCGAGATGCTGCGGCGCCATCATGCGGATGCGCATGTGATCGCCGCCGACGATCTGGATGCGATTCCACGAGGCGTTGTGAATCCCGCTGTCGGGATGTTTGGCGATGCAAACGCCGGCGGTGATGTATGGCCCGGCATCCTCCTCGCAGTGGACGACCTGCGGGATTTCCTCCTCGACCCGGATATTTTCCGTCACCACACGTTCATGCACGGGTGCGTCGGTCACGACGTCCAGCGGCCGTGTCTGACCCTCGCGCTTGATAAGATCGGGAAGCAAGGTGGGCAGATTCAGCCCGAGCGCATCGGCCAGGATCGAACGGCGGCACAGCACATTCGTCGCCACCGGGGTCGGACTGCCCGTGACGGTCTTGAAGAGAAGCGGCTCATTCCCCCCTTTTTGGACCTTTCGCATGATGGACACGAGCTCATGTCTGGCGTCCACAGGGCGGCTGACGTGGCGAAGGAGGCGGTTCTGGTCGAGATGTTGGAGAAGCCCACGAAACTCGGTTTGTGACGGCATGGACGGGCAGGGTCCTCAATTTGCGGCTGCTGAAATTCCCCGGGCCGGAGCCCGCCGGATCAGCAAGATTTAGACCAGCGCTCAAGGTCGTCACAAACGACGCTTAAACAGCCCCCGCGAGCGCCCGGTCGTCTTGCCTTTTTGCCGTAACGCGGCTATATCGCCGCCCATCTCACACGCGGATATTGGTTTTGAGGCCCCGACAATGGGCCTTTGAGGCCGTCCGGTAGCGGCAGGCAGTCGGCCTGTCGTTCACGCATCCGCGGAGGACAAACCGGAGAAGTTTACTATGGCGCTGCCCGATTACAGCATGCGTCAGCTTTTGGAAGCTGGCGTCCACTTTGGCCATCAGGCCCACCGCTGGAACCCGAAGATGGGGAATTTCATCTTTGGCGTCCGCAACAACATCCACATCATCGATCTCGCCCAGACTGTGCCAATGCTGCATCAGGCACTGCAGGCCGTGTCCGACACCGTCGCCAAGGGCGGCCGTATCCTGTTTGTCGGCACCAAGCGTCAGGCCCAGGACGGTATCGCCGATGCCGCCAAGAAGTCGGCCCAGTATTACGTTAATTCGCGCTGGCTCGGCGGCACGCTGACCAACTGGAAGACGATCTCGGGATCGATCCAGCGCTTGCGCAAGCTTGACGAAATGCTCTCGTCCAACGAAGCGCAGGGTTACACCAAGAAAGAACGCCTCGATCTGCAGCGCGAGCGCGACAAGCTCGACCGTTCGCTCGGCGGCATCAAGGACATGGGCGGCGTGCCGGACATGCTGTTCGTGATCGACACGAACAAGGAAGACATCGCGATCAAGGAAGCGCAGCGTCTGAACATTCCGGTCGCTGCGATCGTCGACACCAATTGCGATCCGGCCGGTATCACGTTCCCGGTTCCGGGCAATGACGACGCCAGCCGCGCGATCTCGCTGTATTGCGACCTGATCGCCCGCGCGGCCATCGACGGTATTTCGCGTTCGCAGGGCGAGCGCGGCGTCGATATCGGTGCGGCCGCCGAGCCGATCCTGGAAGACCTGCCGGCCAAGACCAAAGGCGCCGGCTACGAGGCGCTGCCTGGGCCGCGCGGCGTTGCCGACGATCTGAAAAAGCTGCCCGGCGTCTCGCCGGCGATCGAGAAGCAGCTCAACGATCTGGGTGTCTTCCACTACTGGCAGATCGCAGATCTGTCACACGATGCTGCTCATAAGTTGGGTGAAAGCGTCGGCCTGCCGGGTCGTGCCGACCAATGGGTCGCCAAGGCCAAGGGCTTCACCGCCGAGGCGGAATAATCTCTCCGGCGCGGGACAATCC
>JAEXXW010000015.1 GCA_023405565.1 Pseudomonadota bacterium | reverse complement strand
CCCGTCAGGCCGAGATGCAATTCGCCTATGAGGATCGGATCGCCGAGCTGCGCGCCCAGGTCGATCGCATCGCCAGCCGTCAATTGCTCGATCAGGAGCAGTTCGAGCAAAAACTGGATCAGGCCATCCGCAAGCAAGCCATCCTTGAGCAGCGCGCGGCGACCCTTTCATCCTTCCCTGACATGACGCCCACGGGATCGATTCCGAAATCATCCAAGGGCAGCGACAATCAGCGCGGCTCATTCCTGAAACCTACCCCCGTGAACGAGAACGGCCTCGCCGCATCGCCCGACCGCGAGGCACGTTCGCTCCTGCCATGGCGCAACAAGCCACGCGGCGGCGTTGAAGGAACTCTGACCAGGATGCAGGACTCGCTGGATCGTCTGGAAATGAAGCAGGTCAAGGCTCTCAACACTCTGGAAGAGAACTTTGACGCCAAGGCCAAGCGTATTCGCGGCGCCCTTGCCGATATAGGCATTAACACCGGAAAGGGCTCGTCTTCGCAGTCAGGCGTCGGCGGCCCATATGTTCCAGCCAATCTCGCCGGCGATGAAAAGGCCTTCGAACGGCAGCTTTATCGCATTCATGCCTCACGCATACAGGTTGAACGCCTGACGCGCACGCTGAACGATATCCCGATACGCAAGCCGGTGAGTGGCGAGATGGATACATCGTCGGGCTTCGGCATGCGGATGGATCCATTCCTGCGCTCACCCGCAATGCATACGGGTCTCGATATGCGCGGCGATACCGGCGATCCGGTTCGCGTCACGGCAAACGGCACAGTCACAATCGCCGGCGTCAATGGCGGCTACGGCAAGATGGTCGAGGTCGAACACAGCAACGGCCTGGCGACACGCTATGCGCATCTGTCATCGATCGACGTGAAGGTCGGGCAGACCGTAAAATTGGGTCAAGTCATCGGCAAGCTTGGTTCGACCGGCCGTTCCACAGGTCCGCATCTGCATTACGAAACACGTGTCGATGGCGATGCTGTCGATCCGCAAAAATATTTGCGCGCAGGTGTGCGTCTCGGGTTCAATTGAGCTTCCACGAAGTTCCAAATAAACCCTGCTCGACAACTGTCCACACTGCGGTGTTTCGTGACTTGACTTCCCTAGCGGATGATTCAGTCTTGTGTCTGTCTAACGCCACGAGCACGGAGGTTGCGATGGAACCACCGGCACATTTGGCCGCGATGATCGCCGAAGAACTCGTTCGGCCTGCAGCGTAGCGGCTTTAAAAACGCGAACGGCTTGCCGGGATGAGCCTCAAGGGGCAGCATCAGTGAGGCATTGCCCCGCTTCGGCCATCCCGGTCATGCGATATCGCGCTGATGGCACACATCGTTATCTGCCGAGTATTCGAACGACCGAAAATGCAACGTTAATCGACGTCCTCGACGCTTTCCGGACCACCGCCGAACGCTTTCTGCGCAAGGGCAGCCGCCATGAACGGATCCAGATCGCCGTTCAACACACCGGCCGTGTCCGATGTCGAAACACCGGTGCGCAGATCCTTCACCATCTGATAGGGCTGCAGAACGTAAGAGCGGATCTGGTGTCCCCAGCCAATATCTGTCTTGGCTGCATTTTCGGCGGCAGCCTTTTCTTCGCGGATTTTCAATTCCCGCTCATATAACCGCGCACGCAACATGTCCCATGCCTGCGCGCGATTGCGGTGCTGTGATCTGTCATTCTGGCAATAGACGACAATGCCGGTCGGCATATGCGTCAGGCGAATCGCCGATTCTGTCTTGTTGACGTGCTGACCGCCCGCACCGCTCGCGCGCATCGTATCGATCCGCACCTGAGACTCGTCGATCTCGATCTGGATGCGGTCATCAATGACGGGATAGACATTCACGCTGGCAAAGGACGTGTGTCGCCGAGCGTTGGAATCGAAAGGCGAGATACGCACCAGGCGGTGCACGCCGTTTTCCGATTTCAGCCAGCCATAGGCGTTGCGGCCCGAAATCTTGACGGTCGCCGATTTCAGCCCGGCTTCTTCACCGGGCGATTCCTCAAGATACTCGACCTTGTAATTGTGCTGTTCCGCCCAGCGCACGAACATGCGCATCAGCATGCTCGCCCAGTCCTGACTTTCGGTGCCGCCCGCACCGGCATGCACTTCAAGGAAGGTATCGTTGGAATCAGCTTCGCCGGACAACAGCGCTTCAAGTTCGCGCCGCGCGGCTTCCGCCTTCAGCGCCTGCAAGGCCTGTTCGGCATCGGCAACGACGGACTGATCCTTCTCGGACTCACCGAGTTCGATCAGTTCGATATTGTCTTCGAGTTCCTGCTGGATGCGCCCGATGGAATTGAGTTGATCCTCGAGCGCGGTGCGCTCCTGCATCACCTTCGAGGCGCGCTGCGGATCGTCCCAAAGCTTTGGATCCTCGGCAAGAGCATTCAGTTCGGCAAGACGGGCATTGGATGCATCGAAGTCAAAGATGCCTCCTCAGCAGCCCGACCGACCGCTTGATATCTTCTACGAGGGCTTCAGTTTCAGCGCGCATTGTCTCGTCCGCCGCAATTGTAGCCGCATTTAACGGCTGACCGTTGCCGACGCAACCCGTTC
>JAEXXW010000612.1 GCA_023405565.1 Pseudomonadota bacterium | reverse complement strand
GCACTGGCTTGAGCCGATGCTGGAGGTCGAAACGCCCGGTGGCCGCATTGCTTATGGTCCGGTCGAAGAGAGCGATGTGGAATCTGTCTTCGCCGCGATGCAGGCTGATGACGGCGCGCATCCCTTGCGCCTCGGCCTGGCCGACGCGCTTCCCTGGCTCAAGCGGCAAACCCGTCTGACCTTCGCGCGTTGCGGCATCGTCGATCCGCGTTCGCTCGACGACTACAGAGCACATGGCGGTTATCGCGGGCTCGAGCGCGCACTGGCGATCGGACCGGAAGCCATTGTCGAAGAAGTCTTCCAGTCCGGCCTGCGCGGGCGCGGCGGCGCGGGCTTTCCCACCGGTATCAAGTGGCGCACGGTGGCGCAGACCATCGCGCCGCAGAAATACATCGTCTGCAATGCCGACGAGGGCGACAGCGGCCCCTTCGCCGCCCGCATGATCATGGAAGGCGCTCCCTTCGTTCTGATCGAAGGCATGACGATTGCCGGCATCGCGGTCGGTGCGACCAAGGGTTATGTTTATTGCCGCTCGGAATACCCGCTCGCCATCGCGGTGATGAACGATGCCATCCGGACGGCGCGCCGTTACGGTATGCTTGGCGCAAACATCGCCGGCTCGGAATACACATTCGATCTCGAAGTGCGATCCGGTGCCGGCGCTTATGTCTGCGGCGAGGAAACATCGCTGCTCGAAAGCCTGGAAGGCAAACGTGCGCTCGTCCGCGCCAAGCCGCCGCTGCCGGCGCATCACGGTCTGTTCGGCAAGCCGACCGTCATCAACAATGTGCTGTCGCTGGCCACCGTGCCGATCGTGCTCGACAAGGGTGCGGCGTTCTACAAGGACTTCGGCATGGGCCGCTCGCGCGGCACGATGCCGATCCAGCTTGCCGGCAATATCAAGCATGGTGGTCTGTTTGAAGTCGCCTTCGGCATCACGCTCGGGGAACTGGTTGAGGAGATCGGCGGCGGCACCGCCAGCGGCCGGCCAATTCGTGCGGTACAGGTCGGCGGCCCCCTTGGCGCTTATTTCCCGCCGTCCATGTTCGACACGCCATTCGACTACGAAGCCTTTGCGGCGCGCGACGGCCTGATCGGTCATGGCGGCATCGTCGTATTCGACGATAGCGTCGACATGGCAAAGCAGGCCCGTTTCGCGATGGAGTTCTGCGCCATCGAATCCTGCGGCAAGTGCACGCCCTGCCGCATCGGTTCGACACGCGGTGTCGAAACCATCGATCGCATTGTCAAGAACGAGAAGCGCGCCGAAAACCTCGCCGTGCTGGAAGACCTCTGCAACACCATGAAGTTCGGTTCGCTGTGCGCGCTTGGGGGCTTCACGCCCTATCCGGTGCTGAGCGCGCTGACCCATTTCCCTGAAGATTTCGGCGCGACGCCGCGGCGTCTCGAAGCCGCGGAATGAAGGAGACGCATCATGTCGCTCGTTCATGAGATCGACTACGGCACACCCCGCCCGAAAACCGAGAAGATGGTCGATCTAACGATCGACGGGCAGAAAATCTCGGTGCCGGAAGGTACCTCGATCATGCGTGCGGCGATGGAGATGGGGACGCAGATCCCCAAGCTCTGTGCGACCGACATGCTGGATGCCTATGGTTCCTGCCGTCTTTGCCTCGTCGAGATCGAGGGCCGTGCCGGAACGCCCGCGTCTTGCACCACGCCGGTTGCGCCCGGCATGGTGGTGAAGACGCAGACCAACCGCTTGCAGCAACTGCGCAAAGGCGTGATGGAGCTTTATATCTCCGATCATCCGCTGGACTGCCTGACCTGTTCGGCCAACGGCGATTGCGAATTGCAGGACATGGCCGGCGCGGTGGGACTGCGCGATGTGCGTTATGGCTATGAAGGCGAGAACCACGTCTTTGCGAAGAATGATGGCATCGCCAACGAGAACTGGCTGGCGAAGGACGAATCCAATCCGTACTTCACCTACGATCCGTCGAAATGCATCGTCTGTTCGCGCTGCGTGCGCGCTTGCGAGGAAGTGCAGGGCACGTTCGCGCTGACGATCTCCGGCCGTGGTTTCGACAGCCGCGTGTCGCCGGGCATGAATGAGAGTTTCCTCGGCTCCGAATGCGTCTCCTGCGGAGCCTGTGTGCAGGCCTGCCCGACGGCGACGCTGAACGAGAAAAAGGTCATCGAGATCGGCAAGCCCGAGCATTCCGTCGTCACAACCTGCGCCTATTGCGGTGTCGGCTGTGCCTTCAAGGCGGAGATGCGTGGCGAAGAGCTGATCCGCATGGTGCCCTACAAGGACGGTGAGGCGAACCGCGGCCATTCCTGCGTGAAGGGCCGTTTCGCTTGGGGCTATGCGACCCACAAGGAGCGCATTCTCAATCCGATGATCCGCTCCAGCATCCACGAGCCGTGGCGGGAGGTGAGCTGGGACGAGGCGATCGGTTACGCTGCGTCCGAGTTCAAGCGCATTCAGGCGAAATACGGCAAGAATTCCGTCGGCGGCATCACGTCGTCACGCTGCACCAACGAAGAGACGTTCCTCGTTCAGAAGCTGATCCGCGCCGGCTTCGGCAACAACAACGTCGATACCTGTGCGCGCGTGTGCCATTCGCCGACCGGCTATGGTCTTGGCCAGGCCTTCGGCACGTCGGCCGGCACCCAGAATTTCGATTCGGTCGAGGAGACTGATGTTGCGCTGATCATCGGCGCCAATCCGGCCTCGGCACATCCGGTTTTCGCATCGCGCCTGAAGAAGCGCATTCGTCAGGGCGCCAAGTTGATCGTCATCGATCCGCGCCGCACCGAGATGGTGAAGTCCGCGCATATCGACGCGGCGCATCATCTCGCTCTGTTGCCCGGCACCAACGTCGCAGTCGTCACTTCGCTGGCGCATGTCATCGTCACCGAGGGCCTGTTCAACGAACAGTTCATCCGCGAACGCTGCGACTGGGATGAGTTCCAGCATTGGGCCGAATTCGTATCCGATCCGCGCCACAGCCCGGAAGAGGTGTCAAAGCTCTCGGGCGTTCCGGCGCAGACCATCCGTGAGGCCGCGCGCCTTTACGCCACCGGTGGTAACGCCGCGATCTATTACGGTCTCGGCGTGACCGAACACAGCCAGGGTTCGACCACGGTGATGGCGATTGCCAACCTCGCCATGTGCACCGGTAATATCGGCCGTCCCGGCGTTGGCGTGAATCCGCTGCGCGGCCAGAACAACGTGCAGGGTGCCTGCGACATGGGCTCGTTCCCGCACGAGCTTGCGGGCTATCGTCACATCTCCGGCGAGGAGGTGCGCGACCTGTTCAACGGCGCGTGGGGCGTGACGCTCGACAAGGAGCCGGGCCTGCGCATCCCGAACATGCTGGATGCTGCGGTTGGTGGCACCTTCAAGGGCATCTACATTCAGGGCGAAGATATCCTTCAGTCGGATCCCGACACGAAGCACGTCTCGGCCGGTCTTGAAGCCATGGAATGCGTCGTTGTACAGGATCTGTTCCTGAACGAGACCGCACGCTTCGCGCATGTGTTCCTGCCGGGCTCGACCTTCCTTGAGAAGGACGGGACCTTCACCAATGCCGAGCGCCGCATCCAGCGCGTCCGCAAGGTGATGGCGCCGAAGAACGGCTATGGCGACTGGGAGATCACGCTGATGCTCTCCAAGGCGCTGGGCTATGAGATGGCCTACGATCACCCGTCCCAGATCATGGACGAGATCGCGCGGCTGACACCAGGCTTCGCCAATGTGTCGTACCAGATGCTGGAAGAGCGTGGTTCGGTGCAATGGCCATGCAACGACAAGGCGCCGGAAGGCTCGCCGATCATGCACATCAACGGCTTCGTGCGTGGCAAGGGCAAGTTCATCATCACCGAATATGTGGCGACGGACGAGAAGACCGGGCCACGCTTCCCGCTGCTGCTCACGACCGGCCGCATTCTGTCTCAATACAATGTCGGTGCACAGACGCGCCGTACCGAAAACTCGATGTGGCATGCCGAGGATCTTCTGGAGATCCATCCGCACGACGCCGAGCAGCGCGGCGTTCGCGATGGCGACTGGGTCAAGCTGAAGAGCCGCGCCGGCGAGACGACATTGCGCGCGCAGATCACCGATCGCGTGGCGCCGGGTGTGGTCTACACCACCTTCCACCACCCGGACACGCAGGCCAACGTCATCACCACCGACTTCTCCGACTGGGCCACCAATTGCCCGGAATACAAGGTGACGGCGGTGCAGGTGACGCAATCCAATGGTCCGTCGGAATGGCAGCGCGAGTACGAGGCCTTCTCGCGCGAAAGCCGCCGCATTGCGCCGATGGAAGCCGCGGAGTAGGGCGATGGTGCCGCCGCTCTCCCTCGTGCCGCGCAAGTCATGGCGTGTCCAGGCGACACGCTCCGGCCTTGCGAACGGCATGCGGGCGATCCCGGAGGAAACCGCGATTGCGTTCACTTATAACGGTGGTTCGCATGCGGTGATGATGGCGTCACCACAGGATCTTGAAGACTTTGCCTATGGCTTCAGCCTGCATGAAGGCATCGTGACGAAGCGCGAGGACATCACCGAATTCGATATCGTCGAGCACGACGATGGCATCGAACTTCGCATGTGGCTCCGCGACAGCGAAGCACAGACATTGAGTGAGCGGCGCCGGCACATTGCAGGTCCGACGGGTTGCGGCCTGTGCGGGCTGGAAAGCCTCTCCGATGCGATGCGGCCCGCACCCGTTGTGTCGAGCGGTGGCTTTGTCATGTCGCCGCGCCAGGTCATGCAAGCCTTGTCCGCCATGTCACCGTTGCAGGAACTGAACCGGCAGACGCGCGCGGTTCACGCGGCGGCATTCTGGGAGCCGTCCGCCGGCCTTGTCGCCTTGCGCGAGGATGTCGGCCGCCACAATGCGCTCGACAAGCTGGGCGGCGCCCTGGCGCGCGTGGGACGCTCCGGAAGCAATGGTGCGGTGCTCGTCACCAGCCGTGTGTCGGTCGAGATGGTACAGAAGACGGCGGTCATCGGCGCGCCGGTCATTGTTGCCGTCTCCGCGCCCACGGCCCTCGCTGTGCAGACGGCGGACGCCGCCGGCATTACACTGGTTGCCATCGCCCGTGATGACGGGTTCGAGGTGTTTACGCATCCCGCGCGGATTGAAGAGGACGTCGCCGCTCATGTCGCATGACAAATCGCCGGACAAGCTGGTCTATATGGCGAACCAGATCGGCAAGTTCTTTGTCAGCCAGGGAACCGAACAGGCCATCACGGGCACGGAAGAGCATATCCGGAAATTCTGGGACCCGCGCATGCGCTCGGCCATTTTTGCACATCTCGACAGCGGCGGCGCAGGGCTCGAGCCGCATGTGCGGGAGGCGCTCGCCCGGCTGCAGGCAAAGGTCTAGCTGCGGCCCGCCAGCCATTCGGTTGCTTCTGGCTTCATGTGAACCCATAGCATCAGGCTATGGCTCTGAAGTTATAGCCAAACTCAATCGATTGATATTGTCGCCTCACTTGCCCTGCAGTCGGGGAGGATTATGAATAGCGGAGTGCAAAAAAAATCGAAAATCGGGCGTGAATGATAGAAAAGCTTGAATACCTTATCGCG
>JAEXXW010000585.1 GCA_023405565.1 Pseudomonadota bacterium | reverse complement strand
CAATCATGGCTCGCACCGGCTTCGTCCAATGCGCCCACAACACCCGTCAACAATTCGTCGGCAATGTCCTCATAGTAGCGCGCTTCGACGATCAGTATTCGTGCGCGTTTCAGACTTGCGTTCGTCGTGTCCGATTTGGCCTGCCGTGGTCCCGCCATAACACTCTCCAGGCGCAACCATCGGGCGCCCCATGATTTCTGTTTGTGTCACTAACTACACGCCGTGACCGGCCGCAAGATCGATATCAGCGTGCTTCCATCAAGCGCGCCGCATAGCGCGCCATCACGTCGATCTCAAGGTTGATCGCACGATCCTTGTGCCAGCCACCGACGGTCGTGACCTGAAGCGTATGCGGGATCACCAGAACGGAAAATTCGTGGCCATCGACCTCGTTGACCGTCAGCGATACGCCATCCAGCGCTACAGAGCCTTTCTTGGCAATAAACCGTGACAGCTCTTTAGGCGCCGCGAGGCGGAACCGCGCCTGATCGGTCAGGTCGGTTCGCTCGAGGACGATGGCAAGACCATCGACATGGCCACTGACAAGGTGCCCACCCAGCTCGTCGCCGATTTTCAGCGACCGCTCGAGGTTCAGCTTGGTCCCATTCTGCCAGGATCGCACGGTGGTTAACGAAATCGTTTCGGCGGCTGCGTCGACCGCAAACCATGTCCGGTCCCCAGCAAGGCCTGTCTCGACAACCGTCAGACACACGCCCGAACAGGCGATCGAGGCACCAAGCGCAATGCTGCTGCGATCGTAGCTGCAGGCGATCACAAAGCGGCGCAGATCGCCAGCCAGATCGCGCACATCGGAAATCTCGCCGATATCGGTTACGATGCCAGTGAACATGCGCTCCGCTCGTAATGGTTCAGGGTGTCCGCCCCGATGGTTTCGGTATCTGCGAGACGCAGATGGGCCGAGGACGTGAGCGCGTCAAGCGAAAGCCCATCGAGTGGGTCGATACCATCCATGCCGATGGTGACGGGGCCGCGGAGCAACACCGCTTCGTCCACAAGGTCCGCGCGAACGAATGATGCGGCCACGCCGGGGCCACCCTCCACCATCAGCCGCGTAATGCCTTTATTCGCCAGCGATTGCAGGACGTCGTGCAGATCGAGCTTGGTGTCCGGCGTACCGCGAACGCGTTGAACCTGCACCCCGTGGCGAGCGAGCAGCATTTCGCGGTCCGAAGGTGCATCGAGATCGCAATACACCCAGACAGGAATGTCACGCGCTCCCACCACGAGCTTCGATGTGACCGGCAGGCGCAACGCGCGGTCAAGGATGATGCGGACCGGCGACAGCCCAGCCATGCCAGGCAGACGGCAGGTCAGCTCAGGATCGTCGGCCAGCGCGGTGCCGATGCCAATCAGGATCGCATCATTCATTGCGCGCATGAGATGCACACGCGATCGGGTGCCCTCTCCTGTGATCTGGATTGGCTTTCGTCCGGCCAGTGCAACCTTGCCACCAGCAGAAACGGCCAGCTTCACGGTGACATGCGGCCGGCCATCGACAATGCGGCGGATGTGCCCCGCATGCGCCTTGCGGGCCTCGTCGGCGCAGACACCGAGTGCGACGTCGATGCCGGCGGCGCGGATTATATCATGACCTCGTCCGGCAACCTGCGGATTGGGATCTTCGATGGCCGATACGACCCGCGCAAGTCCTGCGGTAACGATCGCGTTGGCACAGGGTGGTGTCTTGCCATGATGCGAACATGGCTCGAGCGTCGCATAGAGCGTCGCCCCCTTTGCCATCGCGCCAGCCTGCCGGATCGCTTCGGTTTCGGCATGCGGTCGGCCACCCGGCTGGGTCCAGCCCCGCCCGACAACAACCCCGTCTTTCACAATCACCGCGCCCACAGCGGGATTGGGCCAGGTATTGCCAAGCCCGCGCCGCCCAAGCGACAGGGCGAGTTGCATGAAACGCTCATCATCGCGCGCAGACACTTGCGAAACGGAGGCCGGATTCGCGTTCACTTGCGCTGCGACATCGCCGCTTTCGGATCTTCGTCCTCGCTCGACAATTGCTTGAGCGCGTCTTCGAAATCCTTGGCTTCGCGGAAATTCTTGTAGACGGAGGCAAAACGCACATAGGCGATGTCATCGAGTTCGCGCAGGTGAGTCATCACATTCTCACCGATCGTGTCGGTCGTGATCTCGCTTTCGCCAAGGCTCTCCAGTTCGCGCACGATCCGCGACACGAACTGCTCAAGCCGCTCCGGCTCGACATTGCGCTTGCGAAGCGCGATCTGCAGAGAGCGCATCAGTTTGTCGCGATCGAACGGTACACGACGTCCGTTGCGTTTGATCACCACCAATTCGCGTAACTGCACACGCTCGAACGTGGTGAAACGGAACTGGCAGGTGAGGCACACGCGGCGACGGCGGATCGCGCTCGAATCTTCGGTCGGGCGCGAATCCTTCACCTGGGTATCGAGACTGCTGCAACTCGGACAGCGCATGACAATTTCTCTCCGTCGTCATGCCGGCCCTGCTCCTGGCATCCCAATAAGAAGGACTACCCCTCCTAGAGGAAGCGCCGAGCCCGGGCCCGGCGATGACAACACCTATTGATAGATCGGGAATCGCCCAACCAGTGCTTTTACCTTCTCACGCACCGCACCTTCCACAAGCGAATCCTCATCTGTCTGCTTTTGCGAAAGGACATCCAGGACCTCGGCAATCATCTCGCCGATCTGCTTGAACTCCACGATACCGAAGCCTCGCGTCGTGCCGGCTGGCGTACCGAGCCGGATGCCCGACGTGATCGTCGGCTTTTCCGGATCATAAGGGATACCGTTCTTGTTGCAGGTGATATGGGCACGTCCCAGAGCAACCTCGGAGACCTTCCCGGTCAACCGCTTCGGGCGCAGATCCACCAGCATCAGATGCGTATCGGTGCCGCCGGACGTAATGTCATAGCCGGCCGATTTCAACGTTTCTGAGAGAACCTTGGCATTATCGATGATGTTCTTCGCGTAAGTCTTGAAGGACGGACGAAGAGCCTCACCGAAGGCCACCGCCTTGGCCGCGATCACATGCATGAGCGGACCGCCCTGCAGGCCGGGGAAGACCGCCGAATTGATCTTCTTGGCGATCTCCTCGTCATTGGTCAGCACCACGCCGCCGCGCGGGCCGCGCAGCGTTTTGTGGGTCGTGGTGGTGACAATATGCGCGTGGGGGAACGGCGACGGGTGCGCGCCACCAGCGACGAGCCCGGCGAAATGCGCCATGTCGACAAAGAGGTATGCACCCACCTCGTCGGCGATCTCGCGGAACCCCTTGAAGTCGATAATCCGCGGATAGGCCGAGCCGCCGGCGATGATGATCTTCGGCTTGTGCTCCTGAGCGAGCTTCCGCACTTCTGCGAGATCGATCCGATGGTCGTCCGGGCGCACGTTGTAGGCCACGGCATTAAACCACTTGCCGGACAAGTTGATTTTCATGCCGTGGGTCAGATGCCCACCCGCCGCCAGGTTGAGGCCGAGGAAGGTATCGCCGGGATTCATCAACGCGAAGAACACGGATGCATTGGCCGATGCGCCGGAATGCGGTTGCACATTCGCAAACTTGCAGCCGAACAGCTTGGTGACCCGATCTATCGCCAATTGCTCAGCGATATCAACAAATTGGCAGCCGCCATAATAGCGCTTTCCAGGATAGCCCTCAGCATATTTGTTGGTCAGCACCGAGCCCTGCGCCTCCAGGACGGCACGGCTAACGATGTTTTCCGAGGCAATCAGCTCGATTTCGTCGCGCTGACGACCGAGCTCGCTCTGAATCACCGCCGCGATTTCGGGATCGCTCTCCGCCAGTGTCGCGGAAAACAGATTGGCGCGCTCCGCGCCGGCGGCGGACGGTGCCGACATAGCTTTTCTCCTGTCGTTTGGAACCGGCCGACTACCACATCGGAGGCGGAGCCGCCAAGCGATAGGTTCTATCGATCAATAGGCCCGCAACATCTAGGGATTTTCTGGCCGGGATAGGCGCTTTTTCAGCTTCGCGATGGCCAGTTTCTGTAGGTCCGCCCTGCTGGCATGGACGGGCCCCATGACGGTGACTTCGATTCCGGTCTCAGCATCAATGGCTGCCACCTTCATCACCGTCCCAACAGCGGTGAATTCGAACAGGATCTCGCGCCGCTCTCCACCTGTCATCATCCGGACCGGCCGCAAATGCTGGGCTTCCAACAGCGAGAATGTTGATCACGATCAATGCGCATGACTGCATTCTAGATCGGCTGATGCCTCCTTTGACAAGCGCTGCTGACATATCCGGAGACACGCCCGAAACAAAAAACCCGGGACGTTCGCCCGGGTTTTTTCGCGGTCTGCAATGTCGATCGTCAGTAACAAACCTGCACGTTCTTGATGACAACCTGACCCCGCTTGTTGACGACGCGGCGGGGCTGGATCGTGCATCCCGGAGCATAGGCATAGGGCGAGTAGTAATAAGGTGCCGCGTAGGCGCCGTAAGCGGCAGCGGCTCCGGCCGCAACGCCCGCGCCGTAAGCCCAACCAGGTCCCCAACCGGGACCCCAATGGCGACCCCAGCCGCCATGCCAACCACCACCATGCCAGCCGCCGCCGTGCCAGCCACCACCATGCCATCCGCCGCCACGCGCTTCTGCGCTACCGACACAAGCGAGAACCGAAAAGGCTGCAACCGCAGCAATCTTGAATTTCATGGAATGAACCCTCCTCTTATGCCGAAAGCATAGACGAGAAGGTCCCTATGTTCCGTTTGTGGAATACCTCCAAATTTAGCGAAAAGGCAAAATAACAAGCGCGATCGGAGCAAGTCTTCAAACGCAAAAAGGCCCCCTGTAGCGAGTAAACTCGCACAGGAGGCCCAGACGATACACAGGCAGGCTGGTCACAAGACAAGCGAACAGATGCAGGGCAACAAACTACATCCGCGTAGCGCGATGCGGCGACTGCTCATTGCACCGGTTCGTATTCACC
>JAEXXW010000481.1 GCA_023405565.1 Pseudomonadota bacterium | reverse complement strand
TTGCACGCTGCACCGGCACAAGCGGCGGTGCCAGCACGGTTCTCATGCCCGCTGCAGTCACTTCGACCATAAAACTGCCTCCCGGAGCTCTTTCGGCTCCTAGTGAACAAGTTTGACCTGCAATCGGCCAAAGCGAGGTAAAAACTGGTTGAGCGATGATCTTTTCGGCCGACGAACCGTCACAGTGGTAAACAAACGGCTGAGGGCGTGGCCGGTTCCAGCCGCGGTTCTGTGCCAAAATTGCACAGATTTCCGACACAGGAATTAACGATGATTAAAAAGGGCTTAAAACCCGATATTTTATTCGATCCGGCAAGCCGTTAGGATAGTGACGCGGCGTAGTTTGTAAGTGGGACAACAGTGCCTGGCGGAGGAATGCCTCCAGCCAAGTATGGGACTCGCTTCGGTTAGTGGCGTCAGGTGAGGCGGCAAAACATGTCAAACAATTCAAAAAAAGTTCAGGATCCGACCGAGGCGGCGATGTCTGCCATCCAGGAGGCGCTGAACGTCAGGGATGCGGAGATGAGAGCCGCCGCAGCGTCCCGCGCCACGGTTCCGGTATCGTCTGATCCTCGCAAGCCTCTGGCTGAACAGGTAAAACCTGTTGAGCCGCGGCGACCGGCAGTCCCCCAACCGTCCGCCAAATTCGACGATGAACTGTTTATCGCCGACGCTCCGATGGATGCCGAGCCGGGCCGTCCCGCAAACGATGACTGGCGGTCGGCTGCGCAAATTTTGCAGGGAGCGCAATCGGTACCATCGTCCCGTAAATACTACGTGATGGCCGGCATCGCTTCGGCGGTCTGGGTCGTCCTGGCCTTCCTCCTCACACTGTCGTCGACAGCACAGTTGCAGGCCAATTTTGCGCCGACCCTGCTCGCGCTCGTTGTGACCTTCGTTGCACCTGTCGCCTTCTTCTTTGCGGCAGCACATACCATTGCGCGTTCACAGGAAATGCGGGCTCTGACACAGTCCATGACCGAAGTCGCGATGCGGCTCTCGGAGCCGGAAGGCATTGCACGCGAATCCATTGTCTCGGTCGGTCAGGCCATTCGCCGCGAGGTCGCGGCCATGGGTGATGGCGTCGAACGTGCCCTGGCCCGCGCCGCCGAACTCGAAGTGCTGGTGCAGAACGAAGTTGCCGCGCTCGAACGCGCCTATAATGATAATGAAGTTCGCATTCGTGGTCTCCTCGACGATCTCGCCGCTCAGCGCGACAGTCTTATCGGTCAGGCCGAACAGGTCCGTAACGCCATCACGGGCGTGCACCTTGATCTCAATCAGGACATCACCGGCATCAGCGATCAGGTTGCCTCGCAAGTCAGCATTGCGACTGAAAGCATCACCCGCGACCTGACTGAAAAGAGCGAGCATATCGCCTCCGCTCTCAGCCGCATCAGCGATGACATGCTTGCGCAGCTTGGCGACCGTGGAGGAGAGATTCTGGAGCGCTTGCAGCGTACCGCGCAGGAGACGACGCAGGCGGTGGAAAATATCTCCCTCTCTGCGGCCAGCCAGATCGAGAATTCCGGCTACACGACCACCAACGCGATCGACACTGCGACCAGCAGGCTCAATGCCAGCCTTGCTTTCAAGACTGAAAATGTCGCCGAAGAATTCGACGTGCTGTCTCAGAACCTCATGGAAATGATGCAGCTTCGGCTCACCAATGTCACAGAGGACTTCTCCCGCCGCGCCAACGAGATCACCGCCTTGATGGGCCGGCAGTCACAGGAACTCTCGACGCAATTGCTGGACACATCGGCCCAGGCCGCGGAAGCTGTCACCCTGCGCAGCGATGAAATCACTTCGGCGCTGAAGGCGACCGGCGATTCCCTGATCCTCGACCTCACCTTGCGTGGTGATGACGTGGTCAAGAAATTCGAGCAGACCGGCGGCGCCATTACCGAGACGATCCTGTCACGCAGCGACGAAGTGATGGATACCTTCAGCAGTTCGGCAGGCACCATTGCCAACACCATCGGTGCCCATGGCGACGCCTTGAAGGATATGCTCGGCGCCCGTCTGCAATCGTTCGAGGAAATGTTCACGCAAGGGGGCACCGCCCTCGCCGAGCGTATCGCCAACGATTCATCCTCGCTTGGCAACCTCATCACCCGTCACCTCGGCGAATTCGATCGCACCGTGAAGCTTCATGGCGCCGAGCTGGTCGAGCGCCTTGGCGATCGCACCCAGACGGTGACGGATACGATCCGCGCCTGTATCGACAATTTCGACAGCCGCATCGGTAACAAGACAGGCGAGATCACCGACGCGCTGGACCTGCGCCTCGTCCGCTTCCAGGAAGCGCTTGACAGCCGCACACAAACGCTGAACGACGCACTGGGTGGCCGTGTCCTCGAAATTGCCAAGACACTGGCCGACGGTGGCAAGGAAGTCGTTGCCGCCCTCGACACGCGTATCAACGACGTCACGAGCACGATCAATTCGCGCGGTGCCACCCTCGCCGACGCCATCACCGCCAAGAGCCAGGAAATCGATGGCGTTCTCGGCAATCGCGCGCAGGAAATCGCAACCACACTCGATGCCCGCATCGGTAGATTCGAGGAATTGCTGATCGGCCGCACCGAGAATGTCACTCAACAACTCGAATCGCGTGGCCGCGCGGCGGCCGATGCCCTGGCCAATCGTATCGCCCAAGTCGCCGAACAGGTCGAAGCCAAGAGCGGCGCGGCCGTTCAGTTGCTGACCGAGCGGTCCGACACGGTCGCGAACCTGCTGACCGAACGCTCGACCGCCATGGCGGAGCTCTTGACCGAGCGCTCCTCGACGATGGCTCAACTTCTGACGGAGCGTTCGTCATCGGTGGCGCAACTTCTGACCGACCGTTCGGATAGCGCGGCGCAGACGATGGAGACGCGCACCAAGCTGGCGGTGGACATGATCACGGATCGCGTCAGCAAGGTCGCCGAGCTCGTCGAAGGCACGAGTGTCACCGCAGCGCAATTGCTGTCAGAACGCTCCGATACCGCGGCCCGTCTCATCAGCGAGAATTCCGACACGGCGGCGCAGATGATGGAGGCGCGCAGCAAGCTCGTTGCGGACTTCCTGCTGGATCGCGCAGAGAAGATGACGTCGCAACTGGAAGGCCGAACCCGAGCTGCGGCGGAAGCCTTGAACGAACACACAGCCGGTCTCGCCGAACAGGTCGAGAATCGCACGAAGGCCGCCGGGGAATTCCTCGCGGACCGAAGCGAAAATGCCGTGCTTCAATTCGAGGGCCGAACCCGCACCGCGACCGACCTTCTGATCGAGCGGGCGCAGAGCCTCGCTGAACAAGTCGAAGGACGTGCAAAGAAGGCTGGCGAGTTCCTGACCGAGCGGACCGATACCGCTTCGCTGAATGTGGAAGCCCGCATCCGCACCGCGAGCGACATTCTGGTCGAACGCACGCATGGCCTCGCTGAGCAGGTGGAAGGCCGCGCCCGCGCGGCCGGTGAATTCCTCAGTGAACGCGCGGAGGCCGCCGCGCAGCACATCGAAAGCCGTGCCAAGGCGACGACCGATCTCCTCGCCGACCGCACCTACGCGATCTCGGAGCAAATCGAGGGCCGCGCGAGGACGGCGACCGACCTGCTCGCCGAGCGCACGCAGAGCATCGCCGAGCAGGTCGAGGGTCGCACCAAGACCGCGGCCGATCTGCTCGCGGAACGCACACATGCTCTGTCGCATCAGGTCGAGACACGCGCCAAAGCCGCCGGAGAACTTCTGCTCGAATGGGCCGAAAGCGCCGCTTCGCAGGTGGAGAGCCGTACAAGGACCGCGTCCGAAGCGCTGGCCGAGCGCAGCGAAAAGATCGGCCAGCAAATGGAGGCACGGACTTACGCCGCCGTCGACCTGCTGACATCGCGGTCGGATGCCGTCACAAGCCAGGTCGAAAGCCGGACCAAGTCGGCGGCCGATGCTTTGAATGCACGCATTGCGGAGCTGTCGGAAGCGGTCCGCACCAATTCCAGCGACGCGGAGAAGTCGCTCACCACACTCACGACCTCATCGACCGAAGCCCTGCGCAAGGCGACGGGCGAAGTCGAACGCGTGTTGTCCGTGGTGTCGTCCAGCATCGGCGGCACGCTCAAGCAAAGTGCGACCGAAGTCGAACGCACATTGCTTGGGGTGAGTGCCGAAGTGTCCCGTGGCTTTACCGGCAAGGCCAACGAGATCGCGGCGGCCGTTTCCAGCCGCGCAGCCGAGATGACGCGTATCCTCGACACGAATTCCAGCACGCTCCTCGCCGCCTTGTCGGCGAAGAGCCAGGAATTCACCGGCGAGGTGCAAAAGGCGACACAGTCAGCCGTCAGCGCCATCGAAGCGAAGGGCTTCGACTTCACACGCACGATGCTCGACAATTCGAACGAACTCGCGCGTCTGATCAATGACGCAGGCGAAGCGGCCACGACCAAGGTCAACGATACGCTGCGCAACCTGCAGGACAATACCCGCGAGGCGATCGAGCAATCACAGCGGGTTACGACCGATTCGATGTCGCAGATCCTGGAGAACCAGGCCAAACTGCGCAACGAATCCACGACACTGTTCGAACGCATGCGCGAGGCCAACGTCCTCCTGCACGAAGTGCTGACCGGCGCACACGACAACATGGCCGCGATCGAAAGCACGCTGAACAGCCGCCTCAGCGAATTCGCAACAGTGATCAACGACGTCACCGAACGCAGCGGCATCGCCGGCGAACGCATGAGCTCACATATCTCTTCGTTCCGTGCGGATACGGCAAACGTTGTCGAAAACCTGTCGGGTCTTGTTTCGCAATTCGATCTGCATGGCCGCACACTGGCCCTTGCAGTCGAGGCGGTGGAGAAGAGCAACCATCGTACGGAGGAAGTGGTCGCTGATCGTCGCACCATGCTGGAAAACCTTGTCGGCACGCTGGACCTCAAATCCGAAGATCTCGAGCAACGTCTCGAACGCTTCACTGCCCTGCTCGATCAGTCGTTGCATGGCGCGGAAGCGCGGGCCCGTGAGATCGGTCGAGTGATCGCAGACACGGCGACAGGCGGCGCGCGCACGATCGCCGAGCAGTTCGATCTCGTTCGCGAAACCAGCGAGGAAGAACGCAAGCGCACCAGCGAGGCGATGCGCGCGGTCTACGAACAATCCGTCAATGAAGTCGACGCGATGTTCCGGCAATCGTCGGATCGCTTCAACGAAACGCTGGCGGGCGTGAAGAAAATGGCTGCAGAGATGAAGTCGCAGCTGGAAATGACCCGCGCCGAGCTGAAGCGCGGCATCATGGAACTGCCGCAGGAAACCGCGGAAAATGCAGCCCAGATGCGCCGCGTCATCGTCGATCAGATCGAGGCGCTGGCAGAGCTGAACCGTATCGTCAGCCGGCACGGCCGCAATCTCGATGTCGCTGAACAGCGCCGCGAACCGGTGCTGGCCGTGGTTGGCGGCCGCGGCGAGCCGGTGCGCCCGCAAGGCCGTCAGGCCGAGCCGACCGGTCCGCAGCCCCCCCTGACACAAGGCCCGGCGATGCAGGGTCCGATGGCACCGGCCCCCATGACGCCACCGCCGCCCGCGCCCGGTCCGCGCCGTCCGGAGATGCATGGTCCGGCTCAACCGGCCCCCGCTCCACGTGGCGGCAATCCAGCCGGCCATCAAGGCAACCAGGGCTGGCTGACCGACCTGCTGCACCGCGCCGGTGAGGAAGCCAATGAAGGCCCGCAGCCGCCACAGCGTGGCCGTCAGGGTCCGCCGCCTCCGCGTCAGGCCATCGACTCGCTCGACGCCTTGTCGGTCGATATCGCCCGCATGGTGGAACACGACATCGCGGTTGATATGTGGGATCGCTACAATCGCGGCGAGCGCAACGCCTTCACGCGCCAGCTCTATACGATGCATGGCCAGCGCGCCTTCGACGACATGCGCAACCGCTATCGCGGCGACCGCAATTTCCGTCAGACGGTCGATCGTTACATCGCCGAGTTCGAGCGCCTGCTGGAAGACGTGTCGCGAGATGAACGCGGCGGCCAGGCCATGGTGAGGACCTATCTCACGTCGGAAACCGGCAAGGTCTACACGATGCTGGCACACGCTGCGGGCCGCTTCGACTAAACGGTCCTCCGCGATAACAATAGAAAAGGGCGCGCCATTTCTGACGCGCCCTTTTTCTTTTGCGCTGCTGCCTTAAGCCATTGACGCGTTTTCTTCACGCGAAGCGTCGACCACTTCGCTCGAAAATGCTTTAGGCCGCGATGATGCGGGAAAACAGGTCCGGGTCGACATTGCCTCCGGACAGGATCGCGACCACGACCTTGCCCCTGACGTTCGGCCGGCCGGCAAGAAGCGCCGCAAGACCAATGGCACCACCCGGCTCGACAACCAGCTTCAATTCACGCCACGCAAAGGCAACAGCCGCCTCCACTTCGCGGTCGGTGGCAGTCACGCCCTTGCCGATCAGGCGACTGGTAATCGGAAAAGTCAGTTCGCCCGGCGTGGCCGTCATCAGCGCGTCGCAGATCGTGCCGCTGGCGCGCGGATTGCGCTCGCGATGTCCACTGGCAAAGGAGCGCAACGTATCGTCGAAGCCGTCCGGCTCGGCGGTATAGAAATCGGCGTCCGGCACCTGCGCCTTGACCGCCATTGATATCCCTGCGGCCAGACCACCGCCCGAAGCCCCGACCACAACCACATCCGGCTGCAAACCGAGCGCCGACAGATCCTCGACAATCTCCCGTCCGATCGTCCCCTGCCCGGCGATCACCATCGGATCGTCGAAAGGCGGCACGATCACCGCGCCGCGCTCCTTCGCGATCCGCTGGGCGATGGCCGTCCGGTCCTCCTTCTCGCGGTCATAGAGCACCACCTGTGCGCCAAGCGCGGCCGTGCGTTCACGCTTTGGCCGCGGCGCATCAGCCGGCATCACGATCACCGCAGGCATGCCGAGCAGCTTCGCCGCCGCAGCCACACCCTGCGCATGATTGCCGGAGGAATAGGCCACCACCCCACCCTGCCGGCTCTCCGCAGGCAATGATGCACAGCGATTGTAGGCGCCCCGGAACTTGAAGGAGCCCATTCGCTGGAGGATTTCAGCTTTCAGGAAAACCCGCGCCCCGAGCCTTTCGTCGAGCAACGGCGACTGGATCAGCGGCGTGCGGACGGCCACACCCGCAATACGGCCCGCAGCCTGTTCAATATCGGCAACCGAAATTGCGTCCATAGCCACAAGGTAACGCAGCCTGCGGACGATTCAATGCTCCGCCTTGTCCAAATACGCAGCTTCCTCAGCCTGCGCATCCCAAAGAGCCTCGATACGGCGGCGGAAGGCCTTGGGCGGCTCCGCGAAAATACGCACCGCCATTTTTCGTGCGGCCTGGGCATGCTCGGCCTGTCGCTGGGCGACCAGCGGTGCCAGCTTTGACCGCCACGGCGCCAGGACCTCGTGCGGGCCGGCCTTTTGGGTCAAAACCTCCAGATCCTGATATTTGCCAAGGCGCGTTCGCAGCCGCTGCGCCTCATCAACCCAGATTCGGCCGAGGCGCGGCCAAACCGGCTCGATCAATTCCATCTGGTAGCGATGCTCGACCACGCGCCGTCGCAATTCATGCAGGTCCTCTCCCTCCGTTCCGTCCCATGACTTCGGAATGGAGCCGCGTCCCCGGCGGTAAGTCTTGGCCAGCATGTCGACGAATTCGGAGAATGTCAGCTTGCTCAGATCCCATTGCGCGACCTGAGCGGCGGCCGCGTCGAGATAATCCGACATCTCCTGACGCATCTCCGCAGTCCAGAAAGTCGTTTCATTGGTCGTGCGCAGGGCTTCAAGGCGCGCTTCGATCGTTGCAATCGATCGCGCGGAAAAAACAACCGGCCGATCCGGACCAGGTTCCATGGCATCGTGGAACGCATCGATCGTCGCTTGCGCATCGCGCGCGGCGCCCAGCTTGCGGGCCAGCGCACGCGCGTCGATTCGCAACTGATGTCCGCTTTCGCCGACAAATGGGGCCAGCATGCGCAGCAAGGCACGCCACCGTTTGAAAACGCGACGAATCCCGTGAACGGTCTTGGTCGGGTCAATGGTCCCGTCTGCGAGAAGTGCCTGAGCGTCAGCAATGATAGCGGCGGCAATGTCCCGCAACGCGGCCCCTACCGGCTGGCCGGGTTTCAATGCGGGAGGCGTGTTCATCAGAAATTGCACTCTTGCAGAGTCAGTGGCCGCAATTTAGCCCGCGGGCACCCCAAAAGTCCAAACGTTCAGGCGGCCCGAACCTCGGAAAATTCCGGAATTTCGATTTCCGGGTTCTCGGCTATCCACTGGATGATTTCGAGTCGGCCATCCTGATGCTCGGCGATGGCGGTGCAGCTTTCGACCCAGTCACCGCAATTCACGTAGCGGATACCGAAATCGTCATGGATCGCAGCATGATGGATATGGCCACAGATAATACCTTGCGCATCGTGCTTCTTGGCATCGGCCGCCAAAGCCCGCTCATATTCACCGATATAGGAGCCGGCGTTTTTGACCTTGAGCTTGGCCCATTGCGACAACGACCAATAACCAAGGCCGAGCCAACGGCGAACGGCATTGAAGTGCCTGTTGGCCGTCAGCGCAAGATCGTAAGCCTTGTCGCCAAGCAGCGCGAGCCAGCGTGCCTGCGTCACGACCAGGTCGAAATGGTCGCCATGGACGACAAGGTATTTACGACCATCGGCGGCGATGTGGATCGCTTGTTCGACAACCTCGATACCGCCAAAATGTGTGCCGTAATAGCCACGCAAAAACTCATCGTGATTGCCGGGCGTGTAGATGATGCGGGTTCCCTTGCGAACCTGACGCAGAAATTTCTGCACGACGTCGTTGTGCAGTTGCGGCCAATACCAGCTGGATTTCAGCGCCCATCCATCGACGATATCGCCGACGAGATAGATCGTGTCCGCTTCATGGTTGCGGAGGAAGTCAAGCAACTTCCCCGCCTGACAACCGCGAGCGCCGAGATGCACATCCGAAATGAAGAGCGTGCGAAACCGGCGAGGCCTTGTGGCATTCATCAGCAAGGTATCACCATTCATCATCTGTTAGGGACCGTGTCTCACATCCATATTGCTGTTTGATGACAACGGGCTAGGCGCAACCGCTCAACTTCGTCATCAGCGTGTCATCGCTTTTCGACAGATTCTGTCGAATGAGCATCGCCCTTGCTGCACTGACAATTTTCGCGGCGACCGCGCTTGCGATCCACCTCATCACCATCGCCGTGGCCATCCGGCAATGCCGGCCGGACACGCGAACGATCGATGCCGCACCGGACTCGCCACCCATCAGCATTGTGCTGCCGGTGTGCGGCCTCGAAAACTATATCGAAGATACGCTCCGCTCCGCGTTCCGGCTCGACTACCCGCGATACGAATTGATTTTCTGCGCGGCCCGGCCGGACGATGCGGTTCTGCCGCTGCTTGATCGACTCAAGTCCGATCATCCCTGGATCGACGCCCGTATCCTGATCGGCGACGAACGGATCAGCGAAAACCCCAAACTCAACAATGTTTTCAAGGGCTGGCGCGAGGCGGCCTATCCGTTGATATCAATCTGCGACAGCAACGTGCTGTTGCCGCGTGACTATATCCAGCGCCTGCTGGAAAAGCTCGATGCACGAACCGGCCTCGTATGTTCACCCCCCATCGGGTGTCGGCCAGTCGGCTTTTTTGCCGAAACGGAATGCGCGATGCTGAACACCTATCAGGCGCGCTGGCAATATTTTGCAGATTTCCTCGGCCTTGGCTTCGCGCAAGGCAAAACGCTGTTCTGGCGGCGCGATCAACTGGAAAGCGCGGGCGGCATTCGCGCACTCGGCCTGGAATCGGCGGAAGATGCGGCCTGCACCAAGATCGTTCGCAATCTTGGCCTGCGCGTCCGGCTGATGCAGCCACCGGTGCGCCAGCCGCTTGGCTTTCGCCGGGCAGCCGATGTGTGGAAGCGCCAGCGCCGCTGGGCGCGGCTGCGCCGTGCGAGCTTTCCATTTTACTTCTCGCTGGAGATCCTGTCCGGCGGCGTCCCGCCGGCCATCGCCGTCATCGGGCTGGCGCTCCTTGCCGCAATACCGGTCCTGCCGGCATTGATCGCGTTTCTTGGGATCTGGTACGGAGCCGAATGGCTTCTGGCGGCCAAAGCCGGCTGGCATCATTCGCGGTGGTCGATCGCAACTTACATGCTGCGCGACCTGATGCTGCCGGTGCTCTACGTCAATGCCTGGCTCGGCCGCGGCTTCGAATGGCGCGGCAACGACATGCGGGCCGTCGAAAGCGCCCGCCTTTCCTGAAGCCCGATCTTTCCCTCTTGTCAGGCCCCGCGAAGGCGGGGCATCCAGTGACCGAGCCCCTAAGAGAACTGGACCGTCCGCCTTTGTGGACGGTGACGGAGAATGGCATGGATTTGGGTATCGCTGGCCGCAAGGCCATTATCTGCGCGTCGAGCCGCGGACTGGGCTATGGCTGTGCCATGGCTTTGGCGCGCGAAGGCTGCGAGGTTGTCATCAATGGCCGCGACGAACAGCGGCTCCTGACCGCAGCTGACGAAATCGCCAAGGCCACCGGTGCCAAAGTGATTCCGGTCGCCGCCGATGTCGCAACGCCGGACGGTCAGAAGGCGCTGTTCGCGGCCTGCGCCGAGCCCGACATTCTGGTGAACAACAATGCCGGGCCGCCGATGCGCGATTTCCGCGAATTGTCGCGCGAGCAAATTCTTGAAGGCGTTGTCGCCAATATGGCGGTGGCGATCGAACTGACC
>JAEXXW010000432.1 GCA_023405565.1 Pseudomonadota bacterium | reverse complement strand
AGCATATATAGGTATATATTCCTTAAAATGTCAAGGAGAAGAGTGCTGGTTGATGGCAAGCCCGGTCATCCAACGGAGCCGTTTCCGAGTTGCCTGCCAGATATAATACTTATATTATATCTTCATGGCGAAGACGACAGAACGCAGGACAGAGCGCCGTGGCGGCGAGGGAGTCGAAAGGCCCCGCGCAGCGACTGCGGCCGAAACGCGGCCCTACCGCATCACCGACTATCCGATGCATTACTTCGCTGCGATCCAGCGGCAGAACCAGCTCAACCTCGCGCGGTCGTTGCGCGAATTCGGTCTGTCGGTGCCGATGTGGCGTGCGCTTGCGGCTTTGCATCAGAAAGACGGGCAGACCATCGGTGAGATCGCCCAGCTTGCCGTCCTCGATCGCTCAAGCCTTGGCCGCCTGCTGGACGAGATGGCCAAGGACGGCCTCGTCGAGCGTGAGCCGCTGCCGGACGATCGCCGCGCACTGGCAATCACGCTGTCGGCCAAGGGCCGCAAGACATTCGAAGCCAGCCTGCCGCTGGCGCAACGTCACTACCGCAATGTGCTGAACGGTGTTTCGCCGGAAGAATTCGAAACGCTCATGCGCGTGCTTCGCCGCATCAAGGCGAATACGCGCATGATGTCCGATGTGTCTGATCTCGAGACGGAATAGCGCCGGCCGGGCCGGCGACAATGGATGAATGATGCTGGTTCAGATGTTGAAAGCGCTGCTGCGAAAGATTCTGCTGGGGCCCGGTGCGCAGGACAAATATCGCCCCGAGCGTCACTATATGCGCGGACCCGGACCGAAGTCGAAGGCGCGTGAAACCGTCGGCCAGACCGACAACGTCAAGGCGTAACGAAGGGCGTCATCGATGAGCACGAAGCGCGATTATTATTTTCCGAATACCGAAGACCTGGCGCCGGACGAAATGCGCGTGACGGCGCTTGGCACCGGCCGCCCCTTCGTGCGGCGTGCGCAGGCCAATTGCTCGTGGCTGATCGAGCTTGGCAACGGCGACAAGTTCGTCTGGGATTTCGGCTCCGGTTCGCAGGTGAATTTCACCGCGCTGGAAATTCCGCATCAGGATGTCACGGCGTATTTCGCGACGCATCTGCATGCCGACCACGTCGGCGATTTCGCGCAGGTGTGGATCGGAAGCTGGGCGGGCGGGCGCTCGAAACCGCTCGTGATGTACGGGCCTTCAGGACCCGAGCCGAAATACGGCATGAAGCATTTCGTCGAGAGGCAGGTGGAGTCGTTCGCCTGGGATACCGATACGCGCCATGGCCTGCTTCCCGATGCGGGCGCCGAAGTCGAGGTGCATGAATTCGATTTTGCCAAGACCCAAGTGATCTACGACAAGAACGGCGTCGTCATCAAAAGCTTTCCGGCGATCCATATCTATGACGGGCCGGTGAGTTTCCGCCTGGAATGGAACGGTCTTTGCTTCGTGTTTTCGGGTGACACGACGCCAAGCCAGTTCTTTGTCGACAACGCCAAGGGCGCCGATCTCATGGTGCACGAGGCCTTCAACACCGTGTCGCAATTGATGGAGCGATCAGGTTACGACGAGCGCATGGCGAAGGGCATCGGCACCATCGCGCATACGGCGCCATCCGAAGTCGGCCATGTGTTCGCGCAGACGCAGCCGCGTCATGCCGTGATCTATCACTTCTTCAACGATTTTGACACGGCGGGCGAGATGGAGCGCGATGTGCGCAAGGGCTGGCAGGGGCCGCTGTCGCTCGCGCAGGATCTCATGGTGTTCAATGTCACGAAAGACGAGGTTCTCGTCCGCATGGCGGTGACGCCCGATCACGTCTGGCCGAACAAGAAGGAGCATACATCGTTCCTGACCGGCTCGCGCAAGCAGCGGCTGCAGATGTCGCGCTGGCTCGCCGACAAGCAATTGTTTCCGAAGTTCTGATCGCCGGGGCGAGAAGAAAATTCAAAAAGGGAAAGCGTCGTCTTGGAGTGCCATTGCTGATGAATTGATACGATCAGGAGAGGGGTTATGCGTTGTCTCGGCTTTTTCCGCGCGGCGATTGCCGGCGGCTTGTTGTTTTTGTCGGCGGCGCCCGTTATGGCGCAAGCTTATCCCGACCGTCCGATCCGCGTGGTGATGACCTACACCGCCGGCGGCGTGTCCGAAGCGATCATCCGTCTTCTCGCGCCGAAGATGGAAGACAAGCTCGGCCAGAAGCTGATCATCGAAGCCAAGCCCGGCGCGGCCGGCAATATCGGTGTCATCGAAGTCGCGAAATCGCCGCCCGATGGCTACACGCTGGTGATCACGGCGACAAACAATTTCGTCATCAACCAGTTCACGATGAAGATGCCAATCGATCCACTGACGGCACTGGCACCGGTGGCGAAGCTGGCGGATGTCCCTCTAGTGTTGTTCTCCAACACGACGATCCCGGTGAAGAATTTCAGCGCGTTCATGGATTACGTGAAAGCCAATCCGGGCAAGGTCAATTTCGGCTCGCCTGCACCCGGCACAGTGAATCATCTCTTGCTCGAGCGCATAAAGCAGGCGCGCGGTCTCGACATGCAGCACATTCCCTATCGCGGTTCGCCGCAGGGTGTGATGGCGCTGCTGCAGAACGACATTCAGTTGTTTACCGTGGGACTTGCTGCCGGCATTGGCCACATGAAGGAAGGCAAGTTCAATGCGCTTGCGGTTGCGACCGACCAGCGGTTGCCGGAAATCCCCGACGTGCCGACGCTGATCGAAAGCGGACTGCCAGGCTTTACCGGTGCGAACTGGTGGGGCCTTGCCGCGCCGGCCGGTACGCCGGATGCGATCATCCAGAAAATTCGCGATGCCGTGCAGGAAGCGCTGCGCGAGCAGAATGTGATCGAACGCTACAAGACGCTAGGTCTCGCGATCCCGAAAGAAACACCGGAGCAGTTTGCCGCCGGTTTGAAGGCCGAAGCCGCGCTTTGGTCCGATACAGTCAAACGCGGAGGCATTACTGTCGAGTGATGCCGCCGGGTGTCAGCAACGCTATTATGCGACTTCCTGTTGCCTGAGCTGAAGCCAGACGGTTTTCTGCTCGGTGTAATTGTCGATCGCAGAGCGGCCGAGGTCGCGGCCGATGCCGGATTCGCCACCCATGCCACCCCAAGGCAGACGCGTGTCGGTCGGTCCGTAGGTGTTGATCCAGACAGTGCCCGCGTTCAGGCGATCCGACATGCGGTGTGCACGGTCAATATCTCTGGACCAGACTGCGGCGGCCAGACTGTAATCGGTGCCGTTGGCCAGTGCGACCGCCTCGTTCTCATCCGAGAAACGCAGGATCGATAGAACCGGTCCGAAGATCTCTTCCTTTGCTACGGTCATATCGGCCGTTACTCCGGTCAGGATCGTCGGTTGGACATAAAAGCCGCGATGACCGGATCGCTCGCCGCCCAGTGCCGCTGTTGCGCCTTGGCTGCGTCCGGTCTCGATGTAGTTCAGGATGCGCTCCATCTGCTTGTGCGAGATGACCGGGCCGAAGCTTGTTCCGGATGCAAGCGGCTCACCCATGCGCAATCCGGCCGCGCGCTTGGTCATCCGTTCGACAAACGCATCATGAATGCTGTCATGCACGACCACGCGTGTCGCGGCGGAACAGACTTGTCCAGCATTGAAGAATGCGCCGGACGCTGTCTGACGCACGGCGAGATCAAGGTCGGCATCGGCAAAGACGACGCTCGGTGACTTGCCTCCGAGTTCGAGGGAGATCTTTGTAATATTCTCGGCTGCGGCCCGCATGATGAAACGGCCGGTGGTCGGTGAGCCGGTGAATGCGATTTTGTCGACACCGCGATGCGACACGAGGGCCGCGCCGGCATCGGCACCAAAACCCGGAACGATGTTGAGCACGCCGGCCGGAAATCCTGCTTCCAGAGCGGCGCGTCCGAGCCACAAGGCTGACAGCGGCGTCAGTTCCGCGGGCTTCAATACGACCGTGCAGCCGCAGGCGAGTGCCGGGGCGATCTTCCAGATCGCGTTCATCAGCGGGAAATTCCAGGGGACGATCACGCCGACAACGCCGACAGGAACGCGTCGGACGAATGTCAGTGCATCATTGCGTGTCGGCACCACTTCGCCGGAAATCTTGTCGGCCCATCCGGCATAATATTCGAGACAATCGATCGCCGCCGGGATGTCCATGCGCAGCGTGGCGGTCAATGGCTTGCCGGCGTCGATACTTTCCAGCATGGCGATGTCGTCGACACGGTCACGGATAATGTCGGCAAGCCGGCGCAGAAGCCTGCCGCGCTCGGCGCCCGTCATGGCCGGCCACAGGCCATTCTCCAGCGCTGCCCGCGCAGCGGTCACCGCCGCATCGATATCCGACGCGCCGGCTTCTGCAATCTCAAGGAGAGGGGCTTCGGTTGCCGGATCGATACTTTGGAATCTCTTTCCGCTCGCCGCACCAGACCATTCGCCGCCGATCAACAATCCCGTTGGCAGCGTGTCGAGAGCGGCTTGTGACACATGTCGCATGAAAATCTCCGAGCAAATCGCGGAGACCATCCGGAAACGATGGCGACGGATCAAATTGGAATTGCGAATGCATGATCGGAAATGCCGATCACCATCATGGCTTGGGTAGCGACCGGCGCAACTCCGCTTGAATCTCGGCTGTCACAACATTCTTCAGGAGCGCGCGCGTCAGCGGAGATTGTGGATCGCGGTCGCTGACCACGATCCCGACGCTGTGCTTTGCCTGCGGTTTGATCAGGGGAATGGCGCGCAAGCCCGTCAGGGCGGATTTCTCCTGTCCGAGCAAGGTCAGAAACGTATGCGGCACAACACTGGACCAGCCGCCTGATCGCACCTGTGCAATCAGTGCAAGAATGGAATTGGTTTCCACCGCGACCTTCGGCACCGGCGCGCCGCCTTCGGCCAGGAGGCGGTCGACAATGCGGCGGTTCTGCATGTCGCGCGTCAGCAGGCACAGCGGCAATTGCGCGATATCGTGCCATCGAACGGTTCTGCGTTCGTCGAACAGGCCGCCGGTGGGCGTCAGCAGCATATATTGCTCGTCATAGAGTGCGCGGCTGCGAACATTCCGAAGCGGCTCGTTATCCAGATAGGTCATGCCGACTTCCAGCGTACCCTCATCAAGACCGCGCTGGATATCGATTGAACTCAGCGACAACAGTCGCAGCGTCACACCCGGATGCCTCCTGGTGAATGCACGCGTCACCAATGGCGCAACCGGCATAGCGGCGGGAATGACGCCGAAATTCAGTTCGCCGCTCAGGCCCTGGCGTATCTCATCAAGTTCCTGCTCAAGCGCCTTTTGGTCCGCGAGAATGCGTTGAGCCCAGCCCAACACCCGCTGGCCTTCTTTCGTCAAGCCGCTATAGCGCTGCCCCTTGCGATCGATCAGTTGCACCGACAATTCCCGCTCGAGTTGGCGCACAGCCTCGGACAGGGTCGGTTGCGTGACGTGACAGGCGAGCGAAGCGCGGCCGAAATGACCTTCACGCGCAAGCGTTACGAAGTAGCGAAGATGACGGATGTTCATATGGCGAAACTGCACGCTTTGAGGGAGCGGCACTATAAAGGACGGGCTTGCAGAGCAAGGCCTAAATTGCCATTGAGAATCTCAATAAGATGATTGGGAGAGTGGCGTGACCAGCGGAATGCGCAAGGGGCTGACAAGCTACGGCGACAAGGACTTTTCGCTGTTCCTGCGGAAAGCCTTCATCAAGGGCATGGGCTATTCGGACGATGCGCTGGATCGCCCGATCGTCGGCATCACCAATACCTATTCGGATTTCAATCCCTGTCACGGCAATGTCCCGCAACTGATCGAAGCGGTGAAGCGCGGTGTCATGCTGGCCGGCGCGATGCCGATGGTGTTCCCGACCATTTCAATCCATGAAAGCTTCGCCTATCCGACCTCGATGTTCCTTCGCAATCTGATGGCGATGGATACCGAGGAGATGATGCGCGCGCTGCCGGTGGATTCGGTGGTGCTGATCGGCGGTTGCGACAAGACCACGCCGGCGCAGGTGATGGGCGCGGTGAGTGCGGATCGTCCGACCATCGTGCTGCCGGTCGGGCCGATGCTGGTCGGTCATTTCAAGGGCGAGGTGCTGGGCGCCTGCACCGATTGCCGCAGGCTCTGGGGCGAGTTTCGCGGCGGCCGCATGAGCGGCGAGGATATCGAAGTCGCCAATGAACGTCTTGTGCCGTCGGTCGGCACCTGCGGCGTGATGGGCACCGCGAGCACCATCGCCTGCATGATGGAAGCGATGGGCATGACATTGCCGGGCGCAGCGACCACGCCCGCGGTCCATGCCGATCGCGTGCGCATCGCCGAGGCGACCGGCAAGCGCGCGGCGGAATTGACCAAGGATGGGATCAGGCCGTCCGAGATTTTGACGAAGGATGCCTTCCACAATGCCATCGTCATGCTGCAGTCGATCGGCGGCTCGACCAACGGCGTCGTGCATCTGTCCGCGATTGCCGGCCGCACGCAGGCGCCGCTGAAACTCGAAGAGTATGACGAGATCGGCGAGAAGACGCCGGTGCTGGTCGATCTGAAGCCGTCCGGCGATCATTACATGGAGCATTTCCATTACGCCGGTGGTGTGCCGAGGCTGATGCAGGAATTAAAGGATCTGCTGAAGCTCGACGCCAAGCACGTCATGGGCGGCACGCTCGGCGATGCGATCAAGATATTCGAGGATGTGCCGGGCCAGACGGTGATCAAGCCGCGCCATGCGCCGCTGAAGAAGGAAGGCGGCATGGCGATCCTGCGCGGCAATCTTGCGCCGCGCGGCGCCGTCATCAAGCAGGCCGCGGCGTCACCCAAGTTGATGCAGCATGAAGGCCGTGCGGTGGTGTTCGAATCGGTCGCCGACATGACCAACCGCATCGACGATCCGGCGCTCGACGTGACCGAGGATGATGTGATCGTCATGCGCAATGCCGGGCCGATCGGTGCACCGGGCATGCCGGAAGCCGGTTACATTCCGATCCCGAAGAAGATCGCGCAGAAGGGCATCAAGGACATGGTGCGCATGTCCGACGCGCGCATGAGCGGCACCGCCTTCGGCACCATCGTTCTGCATATCTCGCCGGAATCAGCCGTTGGCGGGCCGCTGGCATTGGTTCGCAACGGCGATCGCATCCGGCTTGATGTCGCCAACCGTTCTGTCGAGCTATTGGTCGATGATGCGGAGCTTGAGAGGCGGCGCAAGGAATGGACAGCGCCGCCGGTGCCGGACGAGGCACAGCGCGGCTATGCCAAGCTTTATCGCGAGCACGTGCAGCAGGCCGACGAAGGCTGCGACTTCGATTTCCTTGCGGCGGTGAGGAAGTAATTTACTGCGCCGCCACGCGCGGGCCGCGGCGATTGACCGGCGGCGGTGCATCGCTGCCGGCACCGCGACGCCAGGCGACGCCGCTGCGGCCCTGTTCCATGCCGAATTCGAACAGGCCGCGCATATAGGCCGTGTCGAAGCCGGGTTTGGTCTGCGACGGGAAGTTGTCGTCGATGGCCGCCAGCGTCATGTCCCAGCCGCGACGGCGAATGAATTCATAGGATGCCAGCAGCGTGTTGCGCGTGTTGGCACGGACCGATGTCTCGAAGGCGCGCACGGCGATCCGGATCGTATTCGGTGTCACCACCTCGAAATAGGGACCAAGCTTGCTGTTGAGGATGACGTAGATGCGTGGATGGGCACCCGTGAGCACCGGGCGATTGGAGAATAGCATTGCTTCCGGCACGACCAGAACGTTCGAGGTGATGCCACCATCGACATGCATTTCGGCAAAGCGTTTGCCCTGGGCTTCGACATCGATCAGGACCGGCGAGAAGATGCCCGGAATACTCGCGGAGGCTTCGATCACCTGACGGAAGAGTTCGGGCGCACGCGGGTCAGAGCTTGCTGCAATGCGGCCCATATCCCAGATCGCTGTGCGCTGCGCATCGAGATTGGTGGTGACGATATAAAGGCGGCGGCCGCGCCGGTATTGCTCGGCGATTGACGCCAGAACCTCCGGTGTCACGTATTTGGCGATCAACTGTCGCAGTGGCGCGGCTTCGAACAGGCTGGTGCCGAACAGGCCCCGCAGTCCCTGGAATTGCAGGAAGCCTTCCATCTCGCCGCTGGAGAAAACCGAACTCAGCACTTCGTCATAGCCGGAGCCGAGAAACGCGAACGGCGCGATCAAAGCCCCAGCGCTGGCGCCGGTGACAATCGTGAATTGCGGGCGATCCCCACGCTGCGTCCACCCATTCAACAGGCCGGCGCCGAAGGCACCGTCGGCACCGCCGCCGGACAAGGCGAGAATGATCGGTCGCTCGCGCCCGGGGGCTTCCAGCAGCGGGTTTCTGCGGGCCAGCGCCGGGTCATCGGCCCATATCCGCGCATCAGGAATGCCCGGTACGATGGCAATTTCCTGTTCCTGCTGGGTATAGGGAATGCGCTCGATACTGGCGCAGGCGGCGACAAGCACGGCGCACAGAGAAAGCACCAGCACCTGCCACACCCCCGGCAGGCGTGCCAAACCTCGTGCACGCACACGCATACGCCTTCAGTCCCCCAACCATCCCCAAGATGGCATAAAAAACATGATGGATTTGCGGCCGCTTAACTCCGCCCGCAACTGATCATTATCGTGAACAGCGCATTAACCAAGCGATCTGTGTTATTTTCGTCACAGCTCGGTCCGGACCGCCCAAAGTTCCGGGAAGAAGGAATGATCCAGCGCCGATTTCAGGAAGGCGACGCCGCTTGAGCCGCCGGTACCGCGCTTGAAGCCGATGATCCGCTCGACGGTCTTCATGTGGCGGAAACGCCATTGCTGAAACCAGTCCTCAAGATCGACCAGTTCTTCGGCAAGCTCATAGACTTCGAAATTCTCGCGGGAGTTGCGATAGACCTTCAGCCAGGCGTCGCGCACCGCATCGCTGAAGACATGGCGTACCGAAAAATCGCGGTTCACCACATCGTCGGGGATCGCGAAGCCGCGCCGCTTCAGCAGCATCAGGCTGACGTCATAAAGACCGGGCGCCTCCAGCGCCGCTTTCAGACGCTCGTAATTCTCGGTGTCGTGCCGGTGCGGCAGCAGCATTTTCGGGTCTTTCGCACCGAGCCGGAATTCCACCATCCGATACTGGAAGGACTGGAAGCCGGAGGACTGACCGAGCGCGTTGCGGAATTCCAGATAATCGGACGGTGTCATGGTCGACAGCACGTTCCAGGCCGAGATCATCTGTTCGAGAATGCGGGTCATCCGCGCCATCGATTTGAAGGCCGGCGGCAGCTCATCGCGCCCGATGAAATCGATGGCAGTGTTCAGTTCATGCGCCATCAGGTTCAGCCACAATTCCTGCACGTGATGGATGGTGATGAACAGATGCTCGTCATGCTTGTCGGTCAGCGGCTTCTTGGCCGCCAGCAACGTCTTGAGCTGGAGGTAGTCGCCATAGGTCATGCGCCCGGCGAGATCGACGTGGATGTCATCGCCAATACGGCTTTCGGGTAATGAGTCTTTTGCTGACACAGGGCTGCTTTCTGCGTGGTTTGAATATCCACTCTAATATGCCATGCCAGTCGTGCAAATGATGCGTTTGGAGCAATCATGCCTGCCTCGAATTCAGCCATTTCTCCGCTCGATCTGACGGCAGAATTTTCCTGTTTCCGGAAGGCCGATCCCGACCGGCTGCATTTTGCGGCGCATAGCCATGCCTACTGGCCCGATGTCACACGCGAGGCGCAACTGCAGGTTTGGGACGATGCAGCCCGCCTGGTGGATGAGAAATGGTCGTGTGTGCTGGGCGAGGTGTGGCCACAGGTTGCGAACGGCCTCGCACATCATCTGCGCCTGCCCGATCCGTCGACGCTCGTGCTGGCGCCGAACACGCATGAATTCGTCAACCGGCTGCTGTCGGCTCTGCCATGCGATCGCAGGCCCGTGGTCGTCACCACGGATGGCGAGTTTCACAGCTTCAAACGGCAGACGGAGCGGCTCGCGGAAGACGGATTGATCGAACTCGTTGCAGTGCCGACCGAGCCTTTCGCGACATTGCCGGCGCGGCTGATCGAGATGGTGCGCGCGAAGTCGCCGGACATGGTGTTTGTCAGCCAGGTGTTCTTCAATTCGGGTTACGCATTGCCGGATCTCGATGCCCTGGGCGATGCCGTGGCGGCGCCCGAACGCCTCGTGGTGATCGATGGCTATCACGCTTTTCTCGCGCGGCCGGTCGATCTCTCGCACATTGCCGATCGCGCATTCTATCTTGCGGGCGGTTACAAATATGCGATGGCTGGCGAGGGCGCGTGCTTCCTGCATTGTCCGCCCGGCTTTGCGCCGCGTCCACGCAATACCGGCTGGTATGCAAGCTTTGCGACGCTTTCAGGTCCGCAGGACCGCGTGCGTTATTCCACCGACGGGCAACGCTTCATGGGATCGACCTTCGATCCCAGCGGCCTGTACCGGATGCGGGCGATGCTGCGCTGGTTTGCGGCGCACGATCTCGATGCCGCAAAAATCCATGCGCATGTCATCGCCTTGCAGGAGATGTTTCTCACCGACCTGATCAAGGCTCCGTTCGGCCTGTTCGATCCGGCCCATCTCGTGGTCCCGGCAGACGAGTTATCGCGCGGTAATTTTCTGACGTTTGACCACACCGATGCAGCGCAGTGGCAGGCGCGGCTCAAGGCAAACAACATCGTCGTCGATGTGCGCGGCACGCGTCTGCGCGTGGGCTTCGGCCTTTATCACAATGCGGATGATGTGACGCGATTACTGCATCGCTTGCGCGCAGTTTGATGACTTGACGAACACACCTCTTGATGTGCTCAATCCCGGCCCTTCTTCATCAACAAGAAAATACCCTGGGGTTGAAACATGGCGAAAGCCCGTAAAGTCATCATCACCTGCGCCGTCACCGGTTCCATCCACACGCCATCGATGTCGCCGCATCTTCCCGTTACCGCCGAGGAGATTGCCGATGCGGCGATCGGCGCTGCCGAAGCGGGCGCCGCCATCGTGCATCTGCATGCGCGCGATCCGAAGGACGGTCGGCCCGATCAGACACCGGAAGCGTTTGCGCCCTTCCTCAAGGTGATCAAGCAGCGCTCGAACGTCGTGGTGAACATCACCACGGGCGGTGCGCCGACCATGACGGCGGAAGAGCGCGTGCGTCCGGTCGCGACCTTCAAACCGGAAGTGGCGTCGCTCAACATGGGCACGATGAATTTCGGGCTTTATCCGATGATCCCGCGCTACAAGGGCCAGTTCAAGCATGACTGGGAGGAGCCCTATCTCGAAGGATCGAAGAAGGGCATGTTCAAGAACACCTTCGCCGATATCGAATACATCCTCACCACCTGCGCCGGTAACAATACGCGCTTCGAGATCGAGTGCTATGACATCGGCCACCTCTACACGCTCAAGCATTTTCTCGACCGGGGCTTGGTGAAGCCGCCGCTATTCGTGCAGTCGGTGTTCGGCATTCTCGGCGGTATCGGCGCGCATCCCGAAGATGTCATGCAGATGAAACGCACGGCCGATAGGCTGCTGGGTGACAATTATCACTGGTCGGTGCTGGGCGCCGGCGCCAACCAGATGAAGGTCGCGGCCATCGCCGCGGCCATGGGCGGCAATGTGCGTGTCGGCCTCGAGGACTCGCTCTGGATCGGCCCGGGCCAATTGGCCAAGACCAATGCCGAGCAGGTGACGCAGGTTCGCAAGATCCTGGAGGGTCTCGGGCTCGAAATTGCCGGCCCTGACGAAGCCCGCGAAATCCTCTTGCTCAAGGGCGGCGACAAGGTCGCGTTTTAGCCAGATTCTGCCGATCTCGCGGGCACTTGCTACGCATCGTCGCGCAGGCTCGCCATCCGCGAAATCAGCGGTTAAGACATGATCCATGCATCATGATACGCCGCTGATTTCCACGGTCGTTGTCGGCCTCGTTCTCGCCTTTGGTTTTGGTGCGCTTGCGCAGCGTCTGCGCATATCGCCGCTTGTCGGCTACCTCGTTGCCGGCATCGTCATGGGACCGTTCACCCCCGGCTACGTCGCCGACCAGAATATCGCCAATCAGCTCGCCGAAATCGGCGTCATTTTGCTGATGTTCGGCGTCGGGCTGCATTTCTCGCTCGATGATCTGCTGAAGGTGAAGGGCATCGCCATTCCGGGCGCGATCGCCCAGATTGCCGTCGCCACTTTGCTTGGGGAGGGTCTGGCACATCTTCTCGGCTGGTCCGGCGGCGCTGGCCTGGTCTTCGGTCTCGCGCTGTCGGTCGCCTCGACGGTGGTGCTGCTGCGGGCCCTCCAGGAGCGGCGGTTGATCGAGACTGAGCGCGGGCGGATCGCCGTCGGCTGGCTGATCGTCGAAGACATCGCCATGGTGCTGGCGCTGGTGATGCTGCCGGTCTTGGCCGATGCGATGAAGAGCAGCGGCGCGCAAGGTTACAACTACGAGACCTTCCTGTGGCCGCTCGGCATCACGCTCGCCAAGGTCGCCGGCTTCGTCCTCGTGATGCTGGTGCTCGGCAAGCGCATCATCCCGTGGATCCTGCACTACGTCGCCCATACCGGCTCGCGCGAACTCTTCCGTCTGGCGGTGCTGGCGATCGCGCTCGGCTTCGCCTTCGGCGCGGCGACGGTGTTCGATGTGTCCTTCGCGCTCGGTGCCTTCTTCGCCGGCATGATCCTCGCCGAATCCGAGCTCAGCCAGCGCGCCGCGCAGGAGACGCTGCCGCTGCGCGACGCCTTCGCGGTGCTGTTCTTCGTATCGGTCGGCATGCTGTTCGACCCGACAATCCTGTGGCGCGAGCCGCTGCCGGTGCTGGCAACGCTGCTGATCATCGTGCTCGGAAAATCGGTTGCGGCCTATTTCATCGTCCGTCTCTTCCGTTATCCGGCACCGACGGCGCTGACGATTTCGGCGAGCCTCGCCCAGATCGGCGAGTTCTCCTTCATCCTGGCGGGTCTCGGCGTCTCGCTGGCGATCCTG
>JAEXXW010000384.1 GCA_023405565.1 Pseudomonadota bacterium | reverse complement strand
ATCGAGGAAGCACCGGGGATCGTTCTCTACACCCTGCTCGACGACGAACTGATTGAGCGGCTGGAGAAAAAATGCGCCGAGCTGAGCCTGCCGTGTCGTTCGATTCTTGGGCCGGTGCTGCGGGTGTTCCAGTCCTATCTCGGCGCCACGACTACGCCGCGGGTCGGTGCCCAGCACACGCTCAACGCGGAGTATTTCAAGCGGATCGACGCGCTGAACTACACCATGCTGCATGATGACGGGCAGCATATCGATGATCTGGAACAGGCCGATGTTGTGTTGGTCGGGGTATCGCGGACCTCGAAAACACCGACATCGATCTACCTTGCCAATCGCGGGGTCAAGACCGGCAATTACCCGCTGGTTCCGGGTGTGCCGGTTCCGCACCAACTCGAGCGCTTGACGCGGCCGCTGGTCGTGGGGTTATTCGCCAGTCCGGAGCGCATTGTGCAAATCCGGCAAAACAGGCTTCTCGGATTGCGTGCGCACCAGGACGATGCGTCCTATATCGATAAACAGGCTGTGGCCGACGAGATTACCTTCTCCCGCAAGCTGTGCGCGCGTCATAACTGGCCCTTGATCGATGTGTCGCGCCGCTCGATCGAGGAGACGGCGGCCGCCGTTCTGCAGCTCCTCTCCGAGAAACGCCGCGCTCCGGTGAATTGATGCTGTTCTGGTCTGCCCCGGCTCCACTTGTTCTTGCTTCGAAAAGTTTCGCGCGCCGCACGATGCTGAGTGCCGCGGGTATTCCCGTGGAAATTATTCCCGCCCAAATCGATGAGCGGGCGGTCGAGCGCAGCCTGAATGGTGGTAATCGCGACCCGGACGAACTGGCGCTGATCCTGTCATGGGAAAAAGCCAGTGCTGTCTCGTTCAAGGCGCCATCGCGGCTTGTAGTCGGCGCCGATCAGACGCTGGCGATGGGATCAAAACGGTTCAACAAGCCGGCCGATATTGAAGAGGCGCGTGCGCAATTGCGGCTGTTGCGCGGCCAAACGCACACGCTGCATTCGGCTGTGACACTGGTGCAGGACGGGTCCGTTTTGTTCAAGGTCGTCGATACCGCACGGCTGCGCATGCGGAATTTCTCCGACAAGTTCCTCGAAGATTATCTCGAAGCGGCCGGACCCACCGTGCTGGAAAGTGTCGGTGCCTATCAGCTCGAGAAGCTCGGCATTCATTTGTTCGAGCGCGTGGAAGGTGACTATTTCACCATTCTCGGCATGCCGCTCCTGCCATTGCTGGACTTCTTCCGGGGCAAGACCTTCTTGAAGGACTGATAGACTTAGTCATGCGCGGCAATGACTGAAGAGGATGGGTGATGTTTATCCTCGGCCTAACTGGTTCGATCGGCATGGGTAAAAGCACAACGGCCCAGCTCTTCGCCGAGGAGGGCGTGCCGGTTCATGACGCGGATGCCGCGGTTCACACCCTGTATGAGGGCGAGGCGGTGCCGCTCGTCGAAGCCGCATTTCCGGGCACGGCCGCGCATGGCAAGGTCGATCGGCAGAAGCTTGCAGGCATGGTGGTCGGCCATCCGGATGCGCTGAAGCGGCTCGAAGCGATCGTGCATCCGCTGGTGGCGAAATCGCGCGATCATTTTCTTGCGGCGGCCAAGGCTGGCGGCAGCAAGGTCGCAATTCTCGATATTCCGCTTCTCTATGAAACCGGTGGCGAAAAACTGGTGGATGCCGTGGTGGTGGTGACGGCAGATCCGATCGTCCAGCGTCAGCGCGTATTGGAGCGACCCGGCATGACCATCGGGAAATTCGAAGCCCTGCTCGCGAAGCAGATGCCCGATGCCGAAAAGCGCAAGCGCGCCGATTTTATTCTGGATACCGGCCATGGTATCGAGGCGGCACGCGATCAGGCGCGGGACATCCTGAAACGCGTGGCTACAATGCCGTCGCGGACCTGATTCGGCGGCGGACCTGAACGGATCACATGCGCGAGATTGTCTTCGACACGGAAACAACGGGCCTCGACCCGGTGCAGGGCCATCGCCTGGTCGAGATCGGCTGTGTCGAATTGCTGGACCGGTTTCCGACCGGGCGTGTGTTCCACAAATACATCAATCCCGAACGTGACATGCCGGTCGAGGCCTTCAATGTGCACGGTCTGTCGATCGAGTTTTTGAAGAACCACAAATGCTTCCACGAAGAGGCTGACGAGTTTCTGGATTTCGTCGGCGATGCGCCGCTGGTGGCGCATAACGGTTACTTCGATCTCGCCTTCGTCAATTCTGAACTCACCATCGCCAAGCGGACAGTTTTCGCGCGCGATCGCATTATCGACACGCTGATGCTGGCACGGCGCAAGCATCCGGGTCAGTCGAACAAGCTCGACGATCTCTGCGCGCGCTACAAGATCGACAATTCAAAGCGCACCAAGCACGGCGCGTTGCTCGATGCCGAGTTGCTGGCCGAAGTCTATATCGAGCTGGTTGGCGGACGGCAGACGACGCTGAGCCTCGTGACAACGGGCGGTGTTGCCGCGGCGATGGCGTCCGATGTTTCGCGGCGTTCGCGGCCCGAGCCCTTGCCACCGCGCGTCAGCGACGAAGAACGCGCCGCGCACAATGCTTTCATCGCGACACTGGGCGAGGAAGCTGTGTGGAAAAAATACGCGGCTGAATCTTTTTCGGCTTCATCCTGAAGAGCGACCCGTCGGGTCGCGTCTCGAAGGATGAGGGCGGAAAGCAGTCAGCTCGGCTGCTGGGTGTCTTGCGTGCCCATCTGCTCCGCCATCTTCTGGCGATAGAGACCGACAAAATCCACCGGATCGATGAACAATGGCGGGAAGCCGCCATTGCGCACGCCATTGGCGATGATCTCGCGGGCGAACGGGAAGAGAAGACGCGGGCATTCGATCATCAGGATCGGATGGATCGAGTCCTGCGGCACGTTCTGAATGCGGAAAACACCGCCATAGATGAGTTCGAATGCGAACAGCATCGAACCAGCGGCATCCGCCTTGCCCTCGATCTTCAATTCGACTTCGAATTCAGACTGGAATGGCGCGGCGTTCACATTGATCTGGATATTGATGTTGGGCTGCGCGTCGGACGGCTGCAGCGAGCGCGGCGCATTCGGATTTTCGAACGAAAAATCCTTGATATATTGCGCCAGAACATTGAGCTGCGGTGCTTGAATGTCGGACGGGGCGCCCTGGGCGCCGCCATTGCCATTGCTCGAAGTCGCCATCGGTAATCCTGTTGATGCGCCGGGCGGCGCTTTGCCGGCGAGTGGCTAACACACGCCTCATGGGTGAACAAGGATCGGGGCGAACAAGGATCGAGCGACCGAAGATCGGTCAGCGCCGCGGTTTCTGGTGTCGCCCTGGCATGCGCTGCGCGGACCGGGCGAGGGGCCGCCGCCGGGGCAGAATCAGCGGGAAGGCCACCGATCGAGGTCAGAATTCCGCTGGTGTGCGGTGTCCCGCCGTCTCCAAAGTCCTCCGCGACAACATGTCGGGCAACCGGCGGATGAGCCATTGGCCCAGGCGGCCAAGGCCAACGATTCCGAAACCGGAAGTTACGAATAGCGTAAACAACAACATGAACCATCCGAATGAACGCGCGATGGCAAGGAAAACCGCAGTCTTCGCCACAACGAAGCCTAAAAGTCCAAGCAGAATCGGCCTACCGGGAGCCATCGGGGCCATTTCCATTCACGGTATCAGGTGGCCTTTGTGGCCGAGATCGTCTAAACTGCGGCAAACCCACAGGGTTTTGACCTGACGAGACCTATGGATAAGACCGGTCGCGTGCTTAGATTATAGCGGCGACGGCTTCCGTGCTGCTTTCGGTTAACGCGGCGGCCCTCATTCCGCTCGGCTGCAAAGGCATTCGCGACGTGTTCGACATCTACACCATCATCTTTCTGGCTCTGGCGGTTTTCATCTTCATCCGCCTCCGCAGCGTTCTGGGTCAGCGGACCGGACGGGAGCGGCCACCCTACGATCCCTATTCCACCCGTGATGTACGGGCGCAGGCCGGCGACAAGGTCGTCACGCTGCCGACCCGGAACAACACGGAGACGGTCAGCCGGCCGGCCGAGGCCGTTCAGGATCGCTGGAAGGGCATTGCTGCGGAAGGCAGCCCAATCGCATCCGGACTGGACGCAATCGTCGCGGCCGACCGTTCCTTCGATGCCAAACATTTCGTGGTGGGCGCCAAGGCAGCCTACGAGATGATCGTCGGTGCTTTCGCCGCCGGCGACCGCAAGACCCTGAAAGGCCTTCTCTCGCGGGAGGTCTATGACGGTTTCGAAGCCGCCATCAAGGATCGCGAAGCCAAGGGCGATACGGTCGAGAACAAATTTGTCTCGCTCGACACCGCCGACATTATCGGCGCTGAACTGCGCAATAATACCGCACAGGTGACGGTGCGTTTTGTCTCGCAGCTGATTTCAGCGACGCGGGATAAATCCGGAAATGTGATCGACGGCAGCCCCGATAAGGTCACAGAAGTGACGGATGTCTGGACCTTCGCACGCGATGTGACGGCGCGCGATCCGAACTGGAAGCTGGTTGCGACGGAAGCGGGACAATAATCGGGTGGGTTCGATTTGATCGGGGGACGGGGATTTGCCTTGCAGGGTCTGAAGATGCGCCATCTTTCCTGGGCGCTTCTCGCTCTTGCGTTTGTCTGCGCCCCGGCCGCTGTGGCTTCGACCAAACCGGACGCGAAACAGGATTCGAAGGCCGCCGCGCCGCCCAAGAAACCGGCCAGGAACGACGCGGCCAAAGACAAGCCTGCCGCCGACAAAGCTGACAAAAAAGCGGCGCTGGAAAAGTCTGCTCAAGAGAAATCCGGCAAGGAAAAATCAGCGAAAGCCAAATCAGCCAAACGGACGACGAAAGCCAGTCCGCTGAAGATGCCGAACAGCCAGTTCGAACCGCTGGCGTGGCACGAGCTCACAGGCTGGATGGAAGACGATCATTCCGAAGCCTTGTCGGCCTTTCTCGCGAGCTGCCGCCCGATCCTGAAAAGTTCGCCGAAGTCACGGTCCGAACGCGGCGAAACCTATCGCGCGTTGTTTGAAGTCTGCGGACGCGCCATGGCCGCCTTGCCGGTGAATGAAGCGGGTTCCCGCAAATTCTTCGAAGAGAATTTCCGCCCGGTCCGGATGTCGGCGGCGGGCGAGAAAGATGGTTTCTTCACGGGCTATTATGAGCCGGTGATCGAGGGCTCGCGTACGCCCAGCGAGATTTATACGACGCCGCTGTATCGCCGTCCGCCCGATCTCGTGACGCAACGTCTGCGGCGCTCAGGCGGTAAGGGTAAGGCTGGCAAGCGCGTGGTGAAACGCGCGACGGCGCCTTATTATGATCGCGCGCAGATCGAAGATGGTGTGCTCGACGGCCGCGAACTCGAAATCTGCTGGGTGAAGAGCCCGATCGATGCCTTCTTTGCGGAGATCCAGGGCTCGGTGCGTGTGCGGCTTGACGATGGCAAGGTGATCCGCCTGAATTATGCGGACAAGAATGGCCATCCCTATACGGCGGTCGGCCGCTTCCTGATCGAACGCGGTTATGTATCGAAAGAAGAAATCTCGATGCAGAAGATCCGCGAATACATGGAAAAATTCCCGGAGGAGGGAAAGAAGCTCCGCCGCGAGAACAAGTCGTTCGTGTTTTTCCGCGAGACCGATCTTTCCGAATTCGATGAGGCGATTGGTGCGCAGGGCATTTCGCTGACAGCGGCACGCTCCATCGCGGTGGATCGCAAGTTGCACACTTATGGCATACCGGTCTTTGTGAATGCGTATCTGCCGATCGCATCGGAGAAGCCGGATACCTGGTTCCGCCGATTGATGGTCGCGCAGGACACGGGCGGTGCGATTATCGGTCCGGCGCGCGCAGACATTTATCTTGGCGCCGGCGACGAGGCCGAGCGCGCGGCCGGACGTTTCAAGCATCCGGGCCAGTTCGTGATGCTGGTGCCGAACGAACTCGATCCGTCGGGAGAGGCGGATGGTGTACGCATGCCATTGCCGCGGCCGTCGGAGGCAGGGCCCGCTGTTGTGGCTAAAGCGACGACGGCTCCAGAGCCAAAGGCGGACGCAAAGCCTGCGACGGACGCCAAAGTCGCGAGCAGCAATGCGGATGCATCGCTTCTGATGACCGGCAGTATCGGCAGCCAGGGCAAGCGCCTTGTCGATGTGCCGCTGCCGAAGATACGGCCGGATCGACGCAAGCCATGACCGCCTGCGGAGGCCGCAGGGGGCGGCTTTCCAGTGAAGACATCACATTATGGGAAGGCGTGACGCGGTCGATCAAACCGCTGCGCAAGCGCGTGACGCGCGTCGAAATCGCTGCTGAAGAGAAACCGGCGCCGCCGGCAAAGCGCAGTGCGACCAAGTCAACGCCGCCACTTGTTCAATCTTCACCGCCGGCCAAGCCGAAAAAAGAAACGCCGCCATTGCTGACAGCCCTGGATCGGCGAACCAAGCAGAAGATCGCGCGCGGCAATCATGCCATCGATGCGCGGCTTGATCTGCATGGTTACACGCAGGCACAGGCGCATGACGCGTTGCTGCGGTTCCTGCATGTGACGCAATCGCGCGGTGGTCGCGTGGCGCTGGTCATCACCGGCAAGGGCGGACGCGGCGAGGGTGTCGGCGCATTGAAGCGCGCCGTGCCGATGTGGCTGACGCTGCCTGAATTCCGCAACATGGTGATCGGCTTCGACACCGCCGCGATCGGTCATGGTGGCGAAGGCGCGTTGTATGTGCGGTTGAGGAAGATGAGGGAATAGTCATGGCCGGGCTTGACCCGGCCATTCATCTTCTTCGCAAGAGTCATCTTTAGATGGATGCGCCGGTCAAGCCTGCGCATGACGACCTAAAACTTCACACTGGCGAACACCTTCACGGTCCGCCCCGGCATCAGCACTTCATCCTTCTTGAACGACACGGCGTTGCGCACATTCTCGTTCAACAGATTGTCGCCGACGATGCCGACCTTGAACAGCGACAACCCGCTCGGATCGCCCGGCAGTTTGCTCGCATAGCTGAGTTCGGCTTTCAGCAAATTATAGCCGGCGGTCGTGGTCTCGAAATCAGAGACGTCGTTCTGCGCGAAGGCGTGAAGCAGACCGACGCGGGCGAACCAGCTTCCATCCCGATAATAGACGCCGCCGCCGAGACGCTGGGGCGGAATGCGCGGCACATTGGTGCCATCGTCGAAGGTCGCGCGAACAATATCGTACTGACCATCGATGCCCCATTGTCCCTTCCACAGCGGCGCGACATCGAGCTGCGTCTGGAATTCGGCGCCGCGGAAGGTGGCATTGCGCTGCGCATAGACGGCCTGCTGCAATTCGCCGGCATTCCCCGGTGCACAGCTTGCGAAATCCTCATCGCAGGTCTCGCCTGTGAGGTTGCGATAAATGAAATTGTCGAAGCGGGTATAGAAGCCGGTGGCTTCGAAGCGCCATGGGCCGGTGTTGCGGCGCAGGCCGACTTCGATTGATTTTGCTACTTCGATATCGAGATTCGGATTGCCGATATCGAAGGTGCCGGTGGCTTCGTGCACGCCACGCGAAAGCAATTCCGGTGCGCGCGGCGCGCGCTCGACATATTGTCCTGTGACGCTGGCGACGAGATCGCCCGGTAGATCCTTGAGGAAACCAATCGCGCCGCTTTTCGGCGTAAATGCGCGATCACGGAATAGAACGGTTGTCTCATCGACGAACAGATCCGGCGATGTGCCCTTCACTTCGTTGCGCTCGATGCGGCCGGCAAGCTGCATGCGCAGTGTGTCGGTAAACCGGAATTCGTTGAACATATAGCCGGCGATGCTGCGCGTCGTGTTGGGATCGAACAGACCACCCTCGCGTCCCGGCGCGTTCAGGTCTTCCGCATTGACCTGTACGCCCATCGCGGTGGTGAGTGAGGCGAAGCGCAGATCGAACGGACGAAATTGCACTTCGGTGCGTGCTTCCTTCTGTTTGTTGGTGAAGGTCTGCTGCACGCCGTTGAAACCGCCTTCGTTGGCGATCTCGTCATGCTTGTAGTCGGTCGTGCCAGCCCAGAAGCGGATCGCATCGATCGCCCAGCCCTCGGGACGATACTCGCCCTTGCTGGTGATCTTGGTCTGCTTCATGTCGATGCGCGTCTGTGTCTCGGTCGCCTCCTGCCCAGGCACCTGGTAGAGGCTGTCCATGGTCGAGATCGCGACGCCGATGAAACCGCGATCGAAGATATACGAGCCGCCGAGCGAATTGCCGTTGGAACGATGCGCCGAATTCGGCTGCCAGCGGCCGACGAAGGGCGCCGGCTCTTCCGGATGGAGATACGGATAGGACGGGATCTGATAATTTCCTGCCGAGCGGCCGAAAGCGTCTGCATGGAGCGCGAAATTGCCGCCGCCGGCATCCAGCAGTACGGCGCCTTCGCGGCCCTTGTCCACACTCGTCACCGCGCTGCGAATCTCTCCGCTGACACCGCGCGGCGGAATGAAGGTTGGAATGCGATTGTTGTCGGCATTGACCACACCGCCGATGGCCTGCGAGCCATAGCGGAGTGTGGCGGGCCCGCGAATCACCTCGATCTTCTGGGCAGCGAGCGGATCGACCGGTACGC
>JAEXXW010000369.1 GCA_023405565.1 Pseudomonadota bacterium | reverse complement strand
CAATCCAAAGTATTGCAGCCATGATCAGGCGGCTCTTGAGGCTGGTCATGACACCTACTCCATCCGATATCCAAGACCGCGCACGGTTGTAATCAGATCGGCGCCGATTTTCCGTCGAAGACGGCTGACATAGACCTCGATCGTGTTGGACTCGCGCGTCTCATCCAGCGCGTAAAGATGGTCCGTCAATTCCGCCTGAGAGACGATGCGCCCGATGTGATGCATGAAGTAGGTCAGCATTTTCAACTCAAGCGCGGTCAACTCGACGGTTTTATCGTGCACGGAAACGCGGTTCGAACCCGTGTCGAGGGTGATACCGCGATGCGAGAGAATCGGGCTCGCAATCCCCGACGAACGCCGGATCAATGCCCTCAGTCTCGCTGCGACCTCGGGCACATGGAAAGGCTTCGTTACATAGTCGTCCGCCCCCGCATTCAGGCCGTCGATCTTCTCGGCCCAAGTCCCACGCGCGGTCAGGATCAAAACCGGCAATGTCCGACCGGCCGAGCGCCAGCGCTTGAGAACATCAATTCCCTGCATCTCCGGCAATCCGAGATCGAGAACGGCGGCCGCATAGGTCTCGTCCATTCCCATCGCATAACCGTCGACACCGTTGTCGGCGCGCTCGATCGTAAAGCCATCAGACATAAGGCCATCCGCCAAACGGCGGGCGATTTCATCGTCGTCCTCAATCAGCAGGATGCGCACAGAAAGTCTCCGGCGGGAGTATGGCTTCTCCTATCACCGGTTGGCTGAAAATGACCTGAAAATGCGGTGTCAAAAATTTTGGGCTGCGTTCAGGTTGGTTTCAGCCAAGCGGTCCAGAGCCTTGCCAAGTCCGAAATGTATCGACAACGGAGCAAGGCGTGTCCCCGAAAAGCCTGACCCGGACCCTCATATTGTGGGTCGCGATTGTCGGCACGTCTGCAGCGGAAGCCAAGGACGTCCGCCTGACTCCCGAACAGGTCAGGCGTCTCGAAATCAAGGTCGAGTCAGTGCGTCGGGCCGAGGCAGAGGCTCTGGCGATCCTTCCGGGCACGGTTATTTCCCCTCTCAATTCACGGCTGGTCGCCACCGCCCCATTCGCCGGTACGGTGACCCAGGTCCATGCGCTACCCGGTCAGCGGGTAGCCAAGGGCGCGCCGCTGGCGACGATCTCCAGCCGCGAACTGCTTGAGGCGGAGAGCCAGCTGTCACAGGCTGAGGCCGAACTGCAGATGGCCGATGCCATTGCGCGTCGCAAACGCATGCTCGTCGACAAGGATTTCCAAACCCCCGCTGTTGCCGAAGAGGCCGAGGCCCAGGTCGCCAAGATCAAAGCGGTGATCAACCGTTTCAAGCGAACGCTGTCGCTTCATGCCATCACACCGGGACAGGGAGGCGAGTACATCATTCCGGCCCCCCGGGACGGCATTGTCGTTGAAACCAATGCGATGCCGGGAGACAAGGTCGATGCGATGGCCGCAACCGTGACGCTCGATACCAGCGAGGAGCTTTGGGTTGAGGTCCAGGTCCCCGCCAGTGTTGTGCCGCAGGTCAAGCCGGGAGACGTTGTGCGCATCGTCGGCGGTGGCCAGCAAGGGCGCGTCGTATCGCTCGGCACCACACTGCAGCGTACGACGCGATCGGCAACCTTATATGCCTCATTCCCTATCAGCAGCGGCCTCGTGCAGGGCCAGCTCGTATCTCTCGTCCTACAGCGCGCCACTGCGGCAGACGCTTTTTCGGTGCCTGTGGGCGCTGTGGCCCGCCTGTCGGGTCAAAGCGCCGTCTTCGTTCGTAACGATAGTGGCTTCACTGTCGTCCATGTGGACGTTCGCGGCCGCTCGACCGAGGTCGCGACCATTGTTGGCGATCTTGCGCCAGACGCCCAGGTTGCGACGAGCGGCTTGCCGCAGCTCGAGCAGATGCTCGCGGGAGAGTAGCGCGTGCTCCGTCGGTTGATCGAATTTTCACTGACGCAGCGTGTCTTTGTGCTGCTGATCTATGCGGTCATGGCTGCGGCCGGTGCCTACGCCTTCCACACCATTCCCATCGACGCTTTTCCCAACATCTCGCCGGTACAGGTGAAGATGATCCTCAAGGCGCCGGGGATGACACCGGAAGAGGTTGAGACGCGTGTCATCACGCCGATCGAGCTGGAACTGCTTGGCATACCGGGACAGACCGTCCTGCGCTCAACTGCAAAATATGCCGTTGCCGACATCACATTGGATTTCACTGAAGGCACCGACATCTACTGGGCCCGTCAGCAGGTTGCAGAACGCCTGGCCAGCGTTCGCGGCGACCTTCCGACGAATGTGACAGGCGGCCTCGCACCGGTGTCCACACCTCTCTCCGATGTCTTCATGTTCACCATCGACGGTGGCGATCTGACGCTCGAGCAGCGCCGCAGTCTGCTTGACTGGACCATCCGGCCGGCCTTACGCACGATTCCTGGTGTTGCCGACGTCAACGCCCTCGGCGGAATGGTGCGAAGCTTCGAAGTCGCACCCAATGCTGCCGCTCTTGCCGCAGGCGGCATTGGTATCGGCGATCTTGTGACGGCGATCGAGGCGAGCAACCGAAACGACGGAGCCGGCCGGCTCAGCGAAGGTGAAAAGGCTCTGGTGGTGCGGTCGGAAGGCGCTATCCGGACGCCGCGCGACCTGGAACAGATCGTCATCAAGATGGACGGTCAGCGGGCATTGCGCGTTGGCGATGTGGCCAATGTCCAGATCGGCGCTCTGACGCGTTATGGCGCCGTCACCAAGAATGGAATGGGAGAAGCGGTCGAAGGCCTGGTGTTATCGCTGCGCGGCGCCGACGCCAGCGCCATCGTGAAGGCCGTCCGGGAACGGCTCGATGAATTACGGACCAGTTTGCCGCAAGGCGTCACACTGGATGTGTTTTATGATCGCTCGGACCTGATCACCAGCGCGGTCGGAACGGTTCGCAAGGCGCTGCTGGAAGCCACGATACTCGTAATCATCCTGCTCGTTGCTTTCCTCGGCAATCTTCGCGCTGCCCTCGTCGTCGCCCTCACTCTTCCTTTCGCGGCGCTCATCACTTTTTCCATGATGCAGCTATTCGGCATGTCCGCCAATCTGATGAGCCTGGGCGGCCTCGCCATCGCCATCGGCCTCATCGTCGATGCTTCTGTCGTTGTGGTTGAAAATGCGGTCGAACATCTTCAGCATGTTGACGACCAGGAAAACGTACCCGTGATCCATCTTGTCTATCGGGCAGCCAGCGAGGTGGCGACACCGGTTGCCGCAGGCATTTTGATCATCTGCCTTGTCTTTCTGCCGCTCCTTTCTCTGGAAGGACTGGAGGGCAAGCTGTTCGGCCCGGTGGCAATCACCATCATCATGGCTCTCAGCGGCTCGCTGCTGCTATCGTTGACCCTTATCCCGGTTCTTTCGTCCTTCGTGCTCAAGCCGGGCGCCCATGCCGAATCGTGGTTGATGCGCCTGCTGACGCGTGGCTACCGCATGTTGCTCATGCGCTGCCTTCGGTTCCCGCTCCCTGTCTATTTGCTCGCGGTTGCCGGATTGGGCTCGGTTGTCGCAACCTACGGTGCCATCGGCAAGACCTTCATGCCGACACTGGATGAAGGTGCGATCATCATGCAGGTCACGAAGCATCCTTCCATCAATCTCAACGCCAGCATCAAAGGCGATCTTCTCATCCAGCGCATGCTGAAGGAAAAGATCCCCGAAATCGATCGCATCGTGGCGCGGGTCGGTTCGGACGAACTCGGGCTCGACCCGATGGGGCCGAACGAGACGGACACCTTCCTCGTTCTGAAACCGAAGGCCGAGTGGCGCGTGCCCGACAAGACCTGGCTGGTCGAACAATTGCGGGCGGCGATGGCTGACCTGCCCGGTTACGAGTTTGCCTTCACACAGCCCATTGAGATGCGCACCGCCGAAATGCTGACCGGCGCGCGCGGCGACCTGGCCATCAAGATCTTCGGGCCGGATCTGGCAACCCTTTCGAACCTCGCAGGACAGATTCAATCGACCCTGAGCAAGGTTCCCGGTGCGGCTGAAGTCTCGACCGTCGCAAACGATAGTGTCGACTACCTGCAGATCGGCGTTGATCGATTGACGGCTGGCCGCACGGGGTTATCGGTCACACGGCTGCAGGATGAATTGCGCTCGCTCATCGAAGGTGCGCCCGCGGGAATTCTCACCGAGCCGGGACGCCGGACCAACATTGTCATTCGCGGCGCCTCGACGCTGCGCGATGATCTGAACACCTTCACAGGCACGCAGCTTGCGGCCGGTGATGGCGGCCTGGTGCGGGTTGGAGATATTGCCAAGATCGAGCGGGTTGCCGGGCCAGTCAAAATCGACCGGGAGAACGCCTCCCGCTTTGCCATCGTACAGGCCTATGTCACAGGCCGCGATCTCGTCGGCTTTGTCGACGAAGCGCAAAAAGCCGTCGCCAACCAGGTGGTGCTTCCGCAAGGCTATCGCCTGGTCTGGGGTGGCCAGTTCGAAAATCAGCGCAGGGCAGCCACCCGATTATCCATCGTCATTCCCGTCGCACTGGTTCTGATCTTCGCTGTGCTGTTCGCCACCCTGTGGTCGATCCGGCAATCGCTGCTCATCCTGGCGAATGTTCCATTCGCCCTTGTCGGCGGCATGCTCGCGCTCTGGCTTTCCGGCGAATATCTGTCGGTACCGGCTTCAGTGGGCTTCATCGCCTTGCTCGGAATCGCGGTGCTGAACGGCCTCGTTCTCGTCAGCCACTTCAACGAACTTCTGGCCAGAGAAATGTCACTTCCAGACGTTGTGTTTGAAGGCGCTGTTCGCCGGCTGCGGCCTGTCATGATGACCGCCAGTATCGCTGCATTTGGTCTTGTGCCGCTGCTGTTCGCCACCGGACCCGGCTCGGAGATTCAGAAACCGCTCGCCGTTGTCGTCATCGGCGGCCTTGTCACGTCGACGGCTCTCACCCTCATCCTGCTGCCGATCCTGTTCCGCCGCTTCGGTGTTTCGGGCGGCACGCCAGTTCAATCCCCACACACAAAACTCCAATGGACGAATCCCTTTGCAAGCTCACACTCGTCTGCCCGCCACTCGGCGCCGACCGCCTCATCGAATTGATGCTCGCGCTTGATCCACCCGTTGCGGGTTTCACGACCTGGATGGCCGATGGACACGGCTATGGCTTCAAGACCGCATCGATCGGCGAGCGGGTTCGCGGACATGTAAAGCGCTGCGTCATCGTCGCGGTGTTGAAGCGGCTGGACGCAGCCACTCTTCTCGATGTCATTGCCGAGAAAGCCGCCATCCAGCATCTGACATACTGGACAGAACCGGTCGACGATTTCGGCCGGATGGGTTTCGATATTTCACGCCCCACTACGGTCTGACGACAGCTCCGCCTCTGGACTGTGATCCATGATGTGACGCCGGCCTGTTTGACCATCCAGTGCATCAGCCGTCCGGCTGCTCACGCCGGCGGGCGCCTCCGGGCAATCCAGGTCCACCGGGATCATCCCGTTGATCCACACGCGAAATCCTTTATTTCATGAGGTCCTGAAGTTCTTCAGTCTGGGCATCGGGCCTCTTTCCGGCTACTAGCCGGCGATCCCTGCAATGCCGATCCGCCCGATTCGCGCTTTGTTCTTCGTTCGGGCGATATCCACCAACCAAGGTTCCTGCCTCGTGTCATTCCTGCCTACCAGTCCGCAGCTCGTCCGAGCGTTGGCGGAGCGTAACTATACTCAACCGACGCCGGTCCAGGCGGCCGTGCTGGCGGATGACGTGGCCGATCGCGACCTTTTGGTCTCGGCGCAAACCGGCTCGGGCAAAACGGTGGCCTATGGCGTGGCCATTGCAAAAAATCTTCTGGGCGACGCCGAGCGATTTCAGAAGGCGGCTGCGCCCCTCGCCTTGATTGTTGCGCCGACCCGGGAACTCGCCTTGCAGGTGCATCGCGAACTCGCATGGCTCTACCAATATGCCGACGCCCGTGTCGTGTCCTGCGTCGGTGGCATGGATCCGCGCCGCGAGCAGCGCGAACTTCTGCACGGCGCGCATATCGTGGTCGGAACGCCAGGGCGGCTATGCGATCACCTGCGGCGCGGTAGTCTTGATGTTTCTGCGCTGAAAGCCGTCGTGCTCGATGAAGCCGATGAAATGCTCGATCTGGGCTTTCGCGAGGATATGGAATTCATCCTCAAGACGACTCCGGACACGCGCCGTACATTACTGTTCTCCGCGACATTGCCGCACGGCATCGTCAAACTCGCAAAGCAATATCAGCAGGACGCCCTTCGCGTTGAGGTCGCCGCCACCGAAGGCGGCCACGCCGACATCGAATACCGCGCCGCCAGGATTGCGGCCAGCGACGTCGAAAATGCTGTCGTCAATGTGCTGCGGTATTTTGAATCGCCCACCACGATCATCTTCTGCAACACGCGGCATGCCGTCCGTCATCTGCAGGCATCGCTGCTGGAACGCGGATTCTCCGTGGTCGCGCTCTCGGGTGAATTGACCCAGAACGAACGCATGCAGGCACTGCAGGCCTTGCGCGACGGACGCGCGCGCATCTGCGTGGCCACGGACGTCGCGGCACGCGGCATCGATCTGCCAAATCTCGGCCTCGTCATTCATGCCGAACTGCCCAATGATCCGGAGGTCCTGCAGCATCGCTCCGGCCGTACCGGGCGTGCGGGCCGGAAAGGCGTGAGCGTACTTCTGGTGCCACCGGCGCGACGGCGGCG
>JAEXXW010000362.1 GCA_023405565.1 Pseudomonadota bacterium | reverse complement strand
CTGCCCCTTCGGCGAGAATTCCCAGGCAAAGGTCGATGGGATGCGCTCGTTCTTGAACGTATCGGCCACGGTGTTGTGTCCGAACAAACCGCGCCTGTTCACCCACGCGCCGAGGTTGGTGGAGACGGTGACGTCCGGCGAGGTCGTGACGACGCGCGAAGCGTAATCGTCCTTCGCCTTGCCGATCTCGTTCATCAGCGCGCCGAAGCCGGCCTGTGTTGACATGATCGGCTGGATGGACACGGGCAGCGTGTCGGGAATGGCGAGTTGCGGCGCAGGCTTTTGCGGCTTGCGCTGCGCGAACGGCACGGTGTCGAGAAAGCCTTGCAGGGTTTCCGAAGGCAAGGTCAGGCCTTCAAATGCATCCCATTCGTGGCCCGGCCGGACATTGTTCCGTGTGCGGAATGTTTCCATCTGCGCCGGCGTCATCAGCCCGGCGTGATTGTCCTTGTGTCCGGCCATCGGCAGACCGAAGCCTTTCACGGTGTAACAGATGAAGCAGACCGGCCGGTCGTGATCGATCTTCGCGAAGGCTTGCGTCAGCGTCGGCAGGTCATGGCCGCCGAGATTGTTCATCAGTCGCGCCAACTCGTCGTTGCTGCGCCGCTCGATCAATGCGGTGACATCGCCCTGATCGCCGATCTCGTCGAGCAGTCGCTTGCGCCAGGCCGCACCGCCCTGGAACACCAGAGCGGAATAGAGCTGGTTCGGACAGGCATCGATCCAGGTGCGCAGCTTTTCGCCACCGGGCTCGCGGAAGGCCGCCTGTTGCAGCGAGCCGTATTTGACGATAACGACATCCCAGCCGAAGTTGCGGAACAGTTGCTCGTAACGCTCCCACAGGCCTTCGCGCACGACAGCATCGAGGCTTTGCCGGTTGTAATCGACGATCCACCAGCAATTGCGCAAGCCCTGCTTCCAGCCATCGAGGATCGACTCGAAGATATTACCTTCGTCGAGTTCGGCGTCGCCGATCAGAGCGATCATGCGGCCTTCGGGTCTGTCCTTCGCCCAGTCATGCGCACGCACGTAATCCTGCACGAGTGACGAGAACAAAGTCTGGGCGACACCGAGGCCGACCGAGCCGGTGGAGAAATCGACGTCGTCGGTATCCTTGGTGCGTGAGGGATAGCTTTGCGCACCCTTGTAGGCGCGGAAATTTTCCAGCTTCTCGCGGGTCTGCTTGCCGAGCAGGTATTGGATCGCGTGATAGATCGGTGATGCATGCGGCTTCACCGCGACGCGATCCTGCGGGCGCAAGGCATCGAAATAGAGCGCGGTCATGATGGTGGCGAGCGAGGCGGACGAGGCCTGATGGCCGCCGACTTTCAGTCCATCGACATTGTCGCGAATGTGGTTGGCGTTGTGGATCGTCCAGCTGGCGAGCCACAAAATCTTCTTTTCCAGTTCGGACAGAATTTCCAGGCGGGACGGCTGCATGGCACGATCCTCAAAGGCAACCCGTTGGCAATGATGTAGGTGTCGCATGGCGCCCTTGGCAGGGGCAGTCAAAATCAGCCAACAGATTGACCAGAATTGGCATAATCCGCTATTTTTAATCAGCTAAATGGCTGGATCATGCAAGATCGTCTGGATGATATAGACCGCAGGATTCTCGCCCTGCTGCAGCAGGACGGGCGGATGAGCTTGGCCGATCTGGCCGACAAGGTTGGGCTGTCGACGTCGCCTTGCCTGCGGCGTGTCCGCATCATGGAAAAGGCGGGGATCATTTCCCGTTATGTTGCGGTCTTAAGCCAGCAGGCTGTGGGGCTGCCGGTCAGTGTCTTCATCTCGATCAAGCTGGAAAGCCAGCGTGAGGATGCGCTCAACAAGTTCGGTAAGGCGATCGCGCGCTGGCCGGAAGTGCTGGAATGTTACCTGATGACCGGGCCGCGGGATTATCTGCTGCGTGTCGTGGTCGCCGACCTTGCCGCCTATGAGCAGTTTCTGAAAGCAAAACTGACGCGGCTCGACGGCATTGCCTCGATCGAATCCAGCTTCGCGCTGGAGCAGGTGAAATATACCAATGTACTGCCGATTTGATTTTACTTACTGCGCCACCAGCACCTGACGGCATTCCTGCGGCAGATCCTTCATTGTCGTATATTTGCGCGGCTTGTTCGGATCCGGTGGCGGCGCGGGCGGCGGGAATAGGACCTTCGGCTGGAACCAATAAGCAAGGTCGGCGACGCTGCAGCCATCGCTATCTGGCGTTGGATCCTGCGTTTTGCAGGTCGGGCTGTCCTTCGGACACGAGATGCGGACGTGGAAATGATAATCGTGGCCATAGACCGGGCGGATCTTGTGCAGCCATGAGCGATCGCTGCCGGCTTCGCGGCACAAGGCTTTTTTGATCGCGGCATTCGCCAGCACGCGTTCGACGGCTGGGTCTTTCGCCGCAGCGCGCAGAATGCCGAGATGCCCCGGCGTCCAGACCTTGGGATCGACATCGAGGCGGTCCGGCCGCACGACCATGGTGGCGGATATCTCTTCGCGTTCCTGCCGTGTCAATTCGCGGTTCGGCATCGGTGTCAGCCAGATATCGGCATCGAGACCGATCTGATGGCTGGCATGGCCGGTCAGCATTGGGCCGCCGCGCGCCTGCGCCATGTCGCCGACGAGAAGACCATTCCAGCCGACGGAGGGCGCCTTCGCCGCAAGCCGCTCGAGGAAATCGATCAGGTTCGGATGGCCCCAGTTGCGGTTGCGCGACAGCCGCATCACCTGCCAGTTCCGGCCGTTGACGGGCAGCGCGATGCCGCCGGCGAGGCAGCCGCGACTGTAGAAGCCGATGGCCCGCGACTCCATGCTGGTTGGAGTCGGCCTGCGGCCGAACAATTCCTTGGCCGGGGTCGAGGGATCGTCCGGATTGGCCAGCGGCGGCAGGGGCTTGGGATTGAGCGTGCCGCGGTCCTGCGCCGCAGCCGGGCTGCACAGGGCGCCGAGAACCAGAATCGGCAGCAGGAATCGGCTGAAATCCATGAATCCCGTTTAACCCTGCATCGCTGATTTGTCAGCCTGCTTTAGACTTTCATCGCTCACGGTGTGATGACGTTAGGGTTACCGTCCGTTTACGGGAAAGCGTCCAGTCTTCTTCGAGAAATATGCACCGCGAGGGCCTATCTAGCGGCCCATGCCGGCCCCGTCGCATTCCAGATCGCATGCCCTGATCTCGATCCAGCTTTTGCGCGCGCTCGCCGCCGTGCTCGTGCTGATCGGGCATGCGCTGCATGATTCCAATTTCATTGCGGCGAAGAGCGGGCAGGCAGAGCTCTATCAGCACTTCATGGATTTCGGACTTGGCGTCGATATTTTCTTCGTCATTTCCGGCTTCATCATGCTTTACACCACGGCCGGAAAATTCGGCACGCCCGGTGCGGCGCGGCAGTTTCTCATACGCCGCCTGCAGCGGATCGCGCCGCTTTACTGGCTGATGACCACGGCGCTGATCGTCGGGGCGTTCATCGCGCCGAAGCTCCTCAATGTGCCGATCGAAGGCTGGCGTCCGATTGTCGAATCCTACCTGTTCATTCCCGGCCTGCGGGCCAATGGCGAAGTGCGGCCGATCCTCGCGCTCGGCTGGACGCTGAACTACGAGATGTTCTTTTACGCCCTGTTTGCCTGCTGTCTGTTCTTTCCGCTGAAACGCGGGCTGTTGCTGCTGACGGCGTTCTTCGTCTGCTTTGTCGCGGCCGGTGCGCTGTTCCAGATGCCGGCGACGGCGCTCGCCTTCTGGAGCGACAGCATCATTTTCGAATTCCTGTTCGGCGTTGCGGTCGCTTTGCTGTTTCGCGCGAATGTGCGGCTGTCTGCGCCTGTTGCGGTGGCGATTCTCGTTGCGGGCGCCGTGCTGGCCATCGGCCTTGGTCCGCTCTGGGGTATCAGCAACACGATGCCGCGTTTCGTGACCGCGGGCGTTCCGGCGGCGATGATCGTGTTCGCTGCGGCTTGCGGACCGCGCATTCCGGCGACCTGGTTCATCGCGCCGCTGGTGCTGATCGGCGATGCGTCCTACAGCCTCTATCTGTCGCATCCCTTCGTCATCCGGCCCCTGCGCAATCTCTGGACGATGCTGCCGGCGCAGATGCCGCTCTGGACCTATGTCGTCGCCTGTTCTGTGGCGGCCATTCTCGGCGCCATCGCGGTCTATTGGCTGGTCGAGCGGCCGCTGGTCCGGCTGTTCACGGATCGTGAACGGCGCCGTGGTAATCTCTCAGACGTGACACCGGATCGGGCCTTGGCGCGGTAATCTGCGCATCGTCAGCGAGCCGGACGGACACTCGTGAAGTGGACCATCAGGCTGAGGCGAGGCGATGCGGATTCCGGGATTGATGACCGTTCTGGTCATGATGCTTGCGGCCGTGACCACGGCCCAATCCACGGCTCATGCCGAGGTTGTTGTGCGGGTCGACAAGGCGGCACAGCGGATGCATGTGCTGGTCGATGGTCAGGTCCGGCACAAATTCGTCGTTTCGACCGGCCTCGCCGGCGGGCCGCCCACCGGGACCTTCAGGCCGCAGCGCCTCGAACGTTCATGGCATTCGCGCCTCTTCAACATGGCGCCGATGCCCTATTCGATCTTCTTCCACGGGAATTTTGCCATCCACGGCACCAACGCGATCAGCAAGCTCGGTCGGCGCGCCTCGCATGGCTGCGTGCGCCTGCGTCCCGACAACGCGGCGACATTGTTCAATCTGGTGAAGACGCATGGCATGGCCAACACGCGCATCATCATCGAGCCGAGCACGCGTGCCGCTGATCTCGAGCCGCAGCGCAAAGCGGATGTGAGGACCGACCGCGTGAATAGCGCAACGGCCGAAGCGCATGTGACGGGCCCGAAGGCCGAATGAAGCGCAAAGCCCAACAGAGATTGTAATACCTCTGGTTGCTGCGCGGGGTCTTGACCGTGCTAACCTGTTACCATCGCGCGAAGCGATGGAACTCTTCTGTGCATGATGCGTTCCGCAACCGCCACGCCTCTTGTTTACCTCCGCACCGCGCAGGAAACGATGCAGGATGATTCAAGGTGGCGAGCGACGGGGGCACAACATGACAATCGCATTCATGCATGCAGAGCGGCGCGCGGAGACACACGATCACGCCGCGCTGATCTCGTCTGCGAAAGTGCAGGGCAGCAACGTCTATCGCCTCAATGGCGAGCGTGTCGGTCGCATCGAGCACATGATGATCGACAAGGTCAGCGGCCGCATCGCCTATGTGGTGATGAGCGCCGGCGGCTTCATGGGCCAGGGCCTCGATTACTATCCGCTGCCCTGGGCGTTGTTCACCTATAACGACCGGCTTGGCGGCTACGAATTCGACGTGAGCGAGGAGCATCTGCGCGAGGCGCCGAAATTCACCTCGTTCGAGCAATGGGACTGGAGCGACCTGAAACGCGGCCGCCGTGTCCATGATTACTGGCGCGCCCTGCCTTACTGGGGCTTCTGAGCCCTTCCGCCAAAATGAAATGACCCGCCTCGCCGGCGGGCCATGTCACTGCAATCTCTTAAAAAAAGAGCTTATTTGCGCTTCTTCGGCGCCGGGGCCTTCTTCACGGCCTTGGTGTTGTCGATCACTTCGGCCGTCGGGCCGTTCTTCAGGATCGACTTGATCGCGTTCTTGGCCGCGACCTTTGACGAATAACCTTCCGAGCCGAACATCTTCTCGCCGTTGGAGGCGACGAAGCGGACGCGAAACTCTTCCTTCTTGTCCTTGTAGATTTCGAATGTGTAAGGCATTGGCCCCTCCGCATATGTAAAAAGATACAGGCGAAGGCTTTAGAGCGCGAAATCGTGTTGTCAAGTGCGATGCACATCAATCGTCCGGCATGCTCATCTGTGTGGGCGGCTGTCCGGATGTGCCAGATCGTTCCGGAGGTGCAACATCAATCGAACTGTGTGGGGCTGCTCCAGACGTCGTCGCGATGGATTCCGATCTCTCGGACCTGCTCTCCCGGACCTGCGCGAAACGATTGTTTGCAGCCTTTCCCGGGTTTCAGCTTGGTGCCGACAACGTGATGCGGCGACCACAGTGAGGCCGCCTTTGCGTCGCGAGCTTGCGTGGTCATCAGGGGCAAGGCGAGGTCGCTGTCATGTCACGTCTTTCAATCGTCGTTGCTGCCGCGCTGTCGACATGTGTCATCACATCGCTTCCTACGCCGGCGCAGGCGCGCGATCAGATCCGCATTGTTGGCTCGTCCACCGTTTATCCATTCGCGTCCAGCGTTGTGGAGCATTTCGCGCACGCGAGTGGGAGCCGCGGTCCGGTGCTGGAATCGACCGGCTCCGGCGCAGGCATCAAGCTGTTCTGCGAAGGTATCGGCGAGCAGACGCCGGACATCGTCAATGCATCGCGCCGCATTCTGCCGATGGAGGTTGCGACCTGCGCGAAGAACGGGGCGACGGCGGCCGAAATCATCATCGGTTATGACG
>JAEXXW010000314.1 GCA_023405565.1 Pseudomonadota bacterium | reverse complement strand
TGAGACGGGGTTGCGCCGTTCGATCGAGCATCTGGTCGCGCCGGCTGCGCGCAAGCTCGGCTGGCGGACCGAGTTTGGTTGGGAACGGTATCTGGCCTGGTTGTCGCGCAAGCCGGAGATTGAACTGATCGAGCGCCGGCTGACGCCGCCCTTCGGCCATTTCTCGATGATCCGTTTCGGCAAGCACGAACTGGGCGCTGTCGTTAACGGCCACAACTCGCTCGCTGTCGCGAATTCGTAAGTCCTTAAAAGGGGGAGCCACCATGCAGTTCAGAGAAGCGCTTCGCGAACAGCGTTGGGACGACCATCGCTATTATCACCACAGCCGCATCAATCAGTCGCTTCATCTCGTCAGCGCGGTGAGCTTCCTGATCGCTTACGTCATGCTGTTCTTCGATCCCGTGATCTCGGCCCTGATCGGCTGGCTGGTGTCGATGACAAGCCGCCAGGCCGGGCACTTCTTCTTCGAGCCGCGCGGCTACGACCATGTCAACCAGGCGACTCATGAGCATAAGGAAGACATCAAGGTCGGCTATAACCTGCAGCGCAAGGTCGTGCTGATGAGCCTCTGGGCGGCATCGCCGCTGGTTCTGCTCGTCGATCCGACGCTGTTTGGCATCTTCGAGCCATATCACGGCGTTGCGGACTTCATCCGTCAGACCGCGAAAATCTGGCTGGCGATCGGGCTCATTGGCCTCTTGGCACGGACGATCCATCTTTTCTTCATTCGCGATGTTCAGACCGGTCTTGTCTGGGCGACGAAGATCCTCACCGACCCGTTCCATGACATCAAGCTCTACTACAAGGCACCGCTGGCGCTCCTGCGTGGTGAGCTGATCGATCCGGGTCATGGCAAGCATCGCCCGAATGACGAGGAAGAAGAGGACGTCGACGCTGTCCTTGAGCCTCAGAATACGTGAAGAGCGTTTTCGATCAGGTTCGTGTGAAGAAATTGTGCTTGAATAAGGAAGGTGAAATCCGGCTTTGATCCAATCAAAGCCGGATTTTTCTAGAAGCGATGCCGCAGCATTTCCTTCAGCAGTGATCGCTTGATCGACTTGTTGGTGGTGGTCCCGTCAGTCCACCACCAGCCATCCTCTTTCATCTCGATGGCGGCGGCGACAAAGCGATCGACGACTTCAGCGAAGTCCTGATCGGTGTAGTTCAGGCTGAAGATGAAACGGCCGGTCCCGATCCAGCTCAACGCCAGCCCATGCACCCGCAAATAGAACTGAAGCATCCAGTTGTAGCGCGACGGCTGCGTATAAAGCACCGTCCAGATCGACGAAAAGTTTGCGACCTGCAGTGGTACACCCGCGCCCTTCAGCCGGGCATTCATGATTTCGACACGCAGATTCCAGAGCTGGTCGAGACCGTCATAGATATTGGCGAGCGGCGGCTGATCCAGCCGGGTCAGGAATTCATCCATCGCGGCCATGACGTAGGGGTGCGAGTTGAAGGTGCCGCGGGCAAAACAGATATCGGCCGGCCGATCGTCGCGGAAACGCTTCATCAGGTCCTTGCGGCCGCAAACGACGCCAATGGGAAGCCCACCGCCCAAGGTCTTGCCATAAGTCACCATGTCGGCTTTCACGCCGAAATATTCCTGCGCCCCGCCGCGGGCGATGCGGAAGCCGAGAAACACCTCGTCGAAGATCAGCACGATGCCTCGTTCGGTGCAGACCTGCCGGAGCTGCTTCAGCCATTCGGTATAGGCAACCCGGTCGAAATGCGCCTTGCGCGAGGAGTCCACCAGCGAGGTGTCGCTCGGCGCGTTGGCATTGGGATGCAGGGATTGCAGCGGATTCACCAGCACGCAGGCGATGTCCTTGCGGGTGCGCAGCACATGCAGTGTCTTTTCCGACATGTCGCTGAGCGTGTAGGTCTCGTGCGCAGGGATGGGATTGCCGATGCCCGGCTGCACGTCGCCCCACCAGCCATGATAGGCGCCGCACAGGCGGACGAGGTGCGAGCGGCGCGTGTGATAGCGCGCCAGCCGTACGGCCTGCATCACCGCCTCGGTGCCGGACATGTGGAACGATACTTCGTCGAGGCCGGAGATCTCCTGCAGCCGGCGGACGTTATCGATGATGACCGGGTGGAAGGCGCCGAGCACCGGCCCCAATGCCTTGACCCGCTCTTCGCCCTTTTCGATGCACTCCTTGTAGAAGTCATAGCCGAAGACATTGACGCCATAGGAGCCGGTCAGGTCGTAGAAGCTGTTGCCGTCGAGATCGGTGACTTTCACGCCACTCGACGAGACGAGCAGCGAGCCACCCTTCAGGTTTTCGCGAACGAGGCGGCTGAATTGAAACGGCACGCGATAGCGCGCGGTGAACTGCATGTCGGAAATGCCGGCTGCGGCTTCCGCAGTCAGGGCGGCGGTTTTCGCAAAGCGCGTCTTGTAAAGTTCGCTCAGGCGGGCGAAGGCGGCCCTCCGCTGGCTTTCGATATTCGCCGGTGCATCGTCGGCGCAGAAGAAGCGGCTGTCGTCGTATTCATAGAACGGCAGCAATCGCGCCAGGCGGCGCGACATGCGCGCATGGCCCTCGATCGAGCGATGCTTGGCGCGCGACAAAGCGAGGCGGTTCTTGGCTTTGATGAGGGACGCACCCAGCGCGGTGGCGCCGAGGGCGTAAAGGGCGAATGCCGCATATGACGAATCCATGAATGAATGCGGTAACGGGGAAAGTATACAGGACGATGACAACAGACAGTCTGATGGCAAAGCTGCCGTTCCGCGAAGATCTGAACTTCCTGCTGACCAACCGGATTCCGCGCCGCCTTGCGACGCAATTCGTCGGCTGGCTGAGCAAGGTCGAAAATCCGGTCGTGCGCGATGCGTCAATCGGCATCTGGAAGCTGTTTTCCGATCTCGATCTGTCCGAGGCCAAGAAGACGACATTCACCAGCATGCACGATTGCTTCGTGCGCGAACTGAAGGATGGCCTGCGTCCCGTTGATCCCGATCCTGCGGTGATGACCAGCCCCTGCGATGCGATCGTCGGCGCCAGCGGGCGTATTGACGGAACCAACCTGTTTCAGGTGAAGGGCTTTCCCTACACGCTGAAGGATCTCGTGCCGGACGCGGATTTCGAGAGCACCTATCGCAACGGGCGTTACGTTACGTTGCGCCTGACCTCATCGATGTATCACCGCTTCCATGCGCCGTATGACTGCAATGTCGATCGGGTGACCTACATTTCTGGTGACACCTGGAACGTCAATCCGATCGCTCTGAAACGGATCGAGAAGCTGTTCTGCAAGAATGAGCGGGCAGTGATCCGCACGCGGATGGGTCCCAAAGCCTATCCGGTCACGCTGGTGCCGGTCGCGGCCATTCTCGTTGCCAGCATCAGACTCCATTTTCTTGATGTGGTGCTCGGCATGAAACATCGCGGCGCCAATGAATTCGTCTGCGATGCGAGTTTTGAGAAAGGGCAGGAGATGGGCTGGTTCGAGCATGGCTCGACCATCATCGTTTTCGCGCCGGATGGCTTTGAGATGTGCCCCGGTGTCGATGAGGGGACGATCATCCGCATAGGGTGGCCGCTGATGCGGTTGCCATCATAAGAGACGATCGAAACAGATCGTAGGCCAATCACGGGGTGACTTCACGCTCTCGCGATTGACCCGCGTGCCTGTTCTTAACGGATGTTTAAGCCGCGATGAATCCGGACAGGATTTTGTAAAAATGTCGGCTGGAAAACAGAGAGTGTCACGGTCGCGACTTGGTCAGGATATGTTGTCACGTACTGCTTTTCTCCATGTCGTGATCGCCCCTGGCGTTGAGCTTCGGGGAACTCTCTGATCGACTTTGCGTTAATCGGCCATGGGCCAGATCATCGCACTCGCGGATTTTCGGAAGAAAAAGCTTAAAGACAAGCTTTTCAGATTCGCGCATCGGCGGGACCCCGTAATCGTCGAAACGAAAAGCACGACCATTGCCGCGATGAGGATTTTCTGCCGCGATCTCTTCGTCGTGCTGATCGACAAATTCGGCTATCGGAATTCGGTGGACTACAGCGAGATCACCGACGTCACGCTGCTGCCTGTCGTCGCGTCTGGCGGGCTAATCGGAGCGCGTCTCGCCACAGACGCCATTGAACGGATGTCGGTGCCGCGCCACGTGGTCGTGTCGTTCCGGCGGCCTTCGGCGCGTCCCTGAGCGGGTTATATGTTTTCTTTCATTCAATCGCGCTTGAACGCGCTTCGCAATTCGTCCTTCGCGGCTTCGAGTGTCCTGCGGCGCGAGGCCGTCAGGTTCTTGCCGGCGCGATTGATATAGAATGTCAGCATCGACATGGCGGACCGGAACGGGCTGGACTTGCGGCGGTGGCTGTGTTCGGCTGAATGTTTCAGCGATTGCGCGATCTGCTTTGGCGACCCTGTGAAGGTGTTGTTCTCCAGATCCAGCGCATCGCTGTGTGCGGTGACCTGTGCCGACCATTTCCTTTTGCTGTCCGCCTTGTGTGGGTGACGACTGGCCATCACGTTGCTCCAGGATTGGAACCTTCCCCGCTCTCCAAGAATTGATTGCCGGCGCCCGTGGAGGTTGCGTGTTTCGAAGCGACGAAACCAAGGCTGAGGATTTCATCGTCAGTCTCGTTGTCGTCGAAAAAGAAGATGCCGGCCGCGTGAGCGGTGCGCAGCCTTCTGAGGCGCCGTTGCCTGGGTTGTCTTGAAAACCTCTTCATGGCGGAAGAACGTGCGCATGCTCCGCGGCGTTCCGGGTCCAGGAGATTTTTGCCAAGGGAGTTTTTGCCAAGGGAGTTTTTGCAATGGCGAAGAAGCGCAAGGCCAAACGCCGGTATTCCCCCAGCGCCGGCGCAGACGTCGAAGAGGAAATGAGGGCCTACAAGCGCGGGACAGCGCGCAGCGGGCCGGGCGGACGGGGCGGCAAGGTGAAGAGCCGCAAGCAGGCCATCGCCATCGGTCTGTCCAAGGCGCGGGCCGAGGGCAAGAAAGTCCCGACCAAGAGGTCGGCCAAAAAGAGATCGGCTAAAAAAAGAGCGGCCAAAAAGCGGAAGTAAAGACCTGAAAGAGGAATGGAGGAGTGGTTGGAGCCATTCCCGCGGCTCTTTAAATTTTCGCAAAATATGAGATTTTTTCGGATTCGCTTTGACGCGGTCCTGATGCTGTGATTTGCGTCTGTCCTGCAGCGGCTGGCGACCCGGCAGGGTGATCCGCCGCCTGTGGGATGGACGGGAAGCGTCAGGGCCATGACAAGACCATGAAAAGCGCCGGCAAGGTGCTGAGCGTTTTGTCTCTTTATACGGGTGGCCGCAATGTCTGGTCGCCGGAGCGCGCCGCGCATCAGCTCGATGTCTCGCTGGCGACGAGCTATCGCTATTTCAACACGCTGGTGGCCTGCGGCATGCTGGAGCGGCTGCAGCGCAATCGCTATGTGCTGGGACCGGCGATCGTCGAACTCGATCGGCAGGTCCGTGCCGCTGATCCGGTGCTGGCCATAGCGCGGCCGATCATGGTGCGGCTGCTGAAACGTGTGCGCCAGCCGGCAACGGTGCTGTTGTGTCGCTATTTTCGCGAACAGGTGATGTGCATCCACGAGGAGAGCAACCGGCCGGACGAGCCGGTCAGCTCTTATGAGCGCGGCGCGCGGCGTCCGCTGTTTCGCGGTTCGACCTCCAAAGTGATCCTTGCCTATCTGCCGCCGCGTGCCTTG
>JAEXXW010000313.1 GCA_023405565.1 Pseudomonadota bacterium | reverse complement strand
CCGCCCATGGACAGCCCGGCCAGGGCGAATTTGGCGGGTGCATTGTCCAAAATCTGCCCGGCAATCAGGTCCATGTGATCGCCCCGGCGATGGTCGGCCACGGTCACCGGACCAAATGTCGATAAGGCAGGCAGTTGCCCGGTATAGAGGCGCGCAGTGCATCCGAGGCCCGGAATCAGCACAATTGGCAGGCTTTGGCGGTCGCTCATGTCATCATTCCGTCATCGCTTGAGAGCCGAAAACGCTTGTATTTATTTAACTTAACCGACGTTCGCAGCATTGACTTTCGGCCCCCCGCGACACATGTTCCGGGCAACGGTCCGACCGACAGGATTCGACCGCCCTTCCCCGCGCAAAATGTCGTCATCTCATGATCCGGCGCGGATGAAAAATGCCGGGCGGCGCCGTTCAGAGGTTTCATGTCCTTTTCCCAACTCGGCTTGTCCGACAAAGTATTAGCCGCAGTCCAGGCGGCGGGTTACACAAATCCCACCCCCATTCAGTCAGAAGCCATCCCGCACGTGCTGGCACGGCGCGATGTTCTGGGCATTGCCCAGACAGGTACCGGCAAGACCGCCGCTTTCACCCTGCCGATGATCACCATGCTCGAAACCGGCCGCGCGCGGGCCCGCATGCCGCGCACGCTGATCCTCGAGCCGACCCGTGAACTCGCCGCGCAGGTCCAGGAGAATTTCGAGAAATACGGCGCCGGCCAAAAGCTTAACGTGGCGCTCCTCATCGGTGGCGTCTCGTTCGACGACCAGGACGCCAAGCTGACCCGCGGCGTTGACGTCTTGATCGCAACGCCGGGTCGCCTGCTCGATCATTTCGAGCGCGGCCGTCTCCTGCTCACCGGTGTCGAATTGCTGGTGATCGACGAAGCCGATCGCATGCTCGACATGGGCTTCATTCCGGATATCGAGCGCATCTGCAAACTCGTTCCCTTCACCCGCCAGACGCTGTTTTTCACGGCCACCATGCCCTCCGAAATCCAGCGGATTACCGAGCAATTCCTGCACAATCCGGTCAAGGTCGAAACAGCGCGGCCGGCCACCACCGCTTCCACCATCACGCAGTATCTCGTCAAAAGCGGACGCGAACCGCACGAGAAGCGTGATATCCTGCGTCGTCTGATCCGCGGCGCCGACAATTTCAAGAACGCTATTATCTTCTGCAACCGCAAGCGCGAAGTTTCGCTGTTGCATCGCTCCCTCGTGAAGCACGGCTTCAACGCCGTGGCCTTGCATGGCGACATGGAGCAGCTCGCGCGGATGGCCGCGCTCGACAAATTCCGCAAAGGCGAAGCGACGTTGCTGATTGCTTCCGATGTCGCTGCCCGCGGCCTCGATATTCCCGACGTCAGCCACGTCTTCAATTTCGACGTGCCGTTCCATTCCGACGATTACGTGCATCGCATTGGCCGCACCGGCCGCGCCGGCAAGCTGGGGACCGCTTACACCATCGCAACACCGGCAGATCAAAAATCAGTCGCCGCGATCGAGAAACTGATCGGCCAGCCGATCCAGCCCGGTCCGGACATGGGTGCTGCCGCGGAAGAAACGGCCGAGACGCCGCCAGCGAAGCAGTCGCGCCGTGGACGCTCCGGCGGCCGCGAACGTGCTCCTCGCGATCCGGCACCCGCAGGCTCGGTCACCCGGCTCGATCAATCGCGCCGCCGGCCCCAGCCGGCCGCCGATCTCGAACCGGATCATTCACATCTTCCGGCGTTCCTGCTGCGGCCTGTCCGGATCAAAGCCAAGGCTTGATCGCGCTTCGTTTACCCCCCGTTCACGCCTGTGGAATAGCTTTTATAAAGTTTGAGTTTTTCGGCTCCTTCAATGACGAGGGGGCCCCAATTGTGTTGTGCTTCTGGAATCCCAAAAGATGGCGACCAGCGATGAGCACGAGCGCACCTTGGCCTTTGCCGAGATTGCACTTGGGCAGATCAAAGCTCTTCGTCAGCCGGCGTCGCCGCGCAATTTCGAGGTATGGTACTCCTACGCCACGGGTTATCATCCGTCGCTCAACGAGATGGTCAACGATATCCTCTCGCGCACCGGCACTCTCTCGGAAAACGACGCCGATACCGTCTACAACCTGTATCTCTCTCCGACGCGTCTGAGCGACAAGATCGACAAGGTCGGTGTCCGCGTCGTGGACGAAATCGAGCAGGTGATGGCAATGGTGGATGCCGCCGTCGGCTCGGCCAGCAATTATTCGGAAAGCCTCGCCGGCGTATCGCGTAATCTTCCGGCCGCAGACCGTGAAGGCGTGCGCACCATCATCGAAAGCCTCGTCGGCATGGCCAAGGAGATGGAGCTGGTTAATCACAAGCTGGAGCAGCGGCTGTCCGCCTCCAAGCAGGAAATCAGCAGGCTGCAACGCAATCTGGAAGTCGCCCGCAACGAAAGCCTGACCGATCCGCTCACGTCGCTATCGAACCGAAAGTTCTTCGATCAGGCGTTGACCAAAGCCGTTGCAGAAGCCGCGGCCGATCACGAAGCGATGTCGCTGATCATGACCGACATCGATCACTTCAAGACATTCAATGACACCTACGGTCACCTGACCGGCGATCAGGTGCTGCGGCTCGTTGCACTTGCGGTCAAGCAGAACGTGAAGGGCCAGGACATTGCCGCACGCTATGGCGGCGAGGAGTTTGCGGTCATCCTGCCCGATACGGTGCTGCGGTCCGCCGTCACCGTTGCCGACCACATTCGCCGCGCCGTGATGGGCAAGGAATTGATGAAGCGCTCGACCGGGGAACATCTCGGCCGTGTCACGATCTCGATCGGCGTCGCAACGCTAAGACGGGGCGACACATCGCAGTCGCTGATCGCCCGTGCCGATGCCTGTCTCTACGCAGCAAAACGCACCGGCCGCAATCGCGTCATTTGCGAAACCGACCCGGAAATCTCGCCGACCGAGAAAGCAGCCGCGGTCGCCTGAGCTTCGACCTCCGCTCGTCGCTTCGCTCGAAACAGACCTAGAAACTCCAGGTCGCAAACAGGTAACCGGCAAGGCCATCGCCTTTGAAACTCCCTGGTCCGCTCTTGCCGCCTGGCAAGGGCAAACCGACCGCCGCCGTGGCGGTGCCACCGAACACATTGTTGAAAAAGACCGGATTGAACAAGCCAAGGCCACGCAGTCCGATCGGCCCTCCGCTGTCGATATCAGCCCTCACATAGCCGGCCTCAGCACCAAGCTTGAGCTTGTCGTCTGGCTTGTAGATTAGGTTCGCAGCATAGCGGTTCGTGCGGAACGACGGCGACTGGCGATCCATATCGATATCCAGCGCCAGATAGCTGGTCATGACATTGGCTTCCCAATGATCTGAGAAGACG
>JAEXXW010000303.1 GCA_023405565.1 Pseudomonadota bacterium | reverse complement strand
GTTATGTATTCCGCGACTATGACCATATGCGCAAGGTGATGGGCGGGCCGATCGGCAAGGAATATGCCGCCGCCGTGGCATCGAAGATGGGGGTCGAGATCATCGACTTCATCTATCTTGGCACCCGTCAGGTGAATCTGCGTCAGGCGCGCAACGTAAAGACACCGGCCGATCTCGCTGGCCTCAAGCTGCGTATGCCGCCGGGACCGGGCTGGAATGCGCTGGGACGCGGGCTTGGCGTCACGCCGACGCCGATGGCGATGCCCGAAGTCTATCTCGCGATGAAGAGCGGGGCGATCGATGGGCAAGAGAATCCGCTCGCCATTGCGCGCTTCAACAATCTGAACGAAGTCTCGCAGCAATTCGTGATGACAAGCCATTTGGTGCAGCCAGTGGCATTCGCTGTGGCCAAGCCTGTGTGGGACAAATTCTCGCCAGCTCAGAAAGAGGTCATCCTCAAGCACGCACGTTCGGCGGCCGAATATAACGACAAGAGCCGCTTGCAGGACGAGAAGGAATTGGTGGAAACCTTCCGCAAGTCCGGGATCACCATCACCGAACCCGATCTTGCGGCGTTCAAGGCGTCTGTCGACAAGCAATATCAGGATTCCGGCCTTGTGCAGAAGTGGAATGCCGATCTCCTGAAGCGTATCGCTGAAACGAAATAGGCATTCCCGTGCACGCATTCGTCACCCGGTTCGTCACTCGCTTTCGCCTTGTGGCGGAGTGGGTGACGACAGCGATGTTCTTTGCGATCTTCGCCATTTACGTCGTCGGTGTCGCCGCGCGTTACGTGTTCTCCGCACCGATCGCCTGGTCGGATGAGCTGGCGATGATCGTGTTTCTGTGGTGCATGTTCCTGACCGACGCGTTCGTCAGTCGCGACAGCGATCATGTTGCATTCGACTTTCTGTGGGCCACTTTGCCGCCCGGGGGGCGGCGCGTCGTTGGGTTGCTTCAAACCGCGCTTTTTGGAGCGCTGTTTGCGGTCGCCTTTCCGACGATCGTCGACTACGTGATGTTCCTGTGGCGTGAGAAGACCCCGGCGCTCGAATGGCGGCTCGATATCGTCTACGCCTGTTTCATCATTTATTTTGCGATGGTGATCGTGAGGCTCGCTGCCAAGTTTGTGGATTTTGCCGGACCGAACTGGCGCCAATACGTCGTCGACGATTCAGAACCTGCGGCCCCGAACGTGATCGGCTGAGATGTCTACACCCTTCATTGCATTGCTGGTTGTCTTTGTCATCGCAGCCGCCTTGCGGCTGTCCATCGTGCTGTCGATGTTTGCGGCCGGCATCGTGTATCTCTGGGTCAGCAAGCAGGATATCGGGCTGTTGGTCGATCAGACGCTGAATTCCACGCTGACGCTCAATGTATTGCTGGCGGTGCCGCTGTTTATCCTGACGGCGAACATCATGAATGCCTCGACCATTTCGGACCGGTTATGGACATTCGCCAACGCGATTGTCGGGCGTTTGCCGGGCGGGCATGGTCACGTGACCGTTGTGACCAATCTCATCATGTCGTCGATGACGGGCAGTGCGGCATCGGACGCGGCTGGTGCCGGCATGGTGGCGATCCGCATGATGCGCACGCAGGGGCACTATCCCGGTGGTCTTGCGGTCGCGGTCGCATCGGCGGCCTCGTTGCTGGGTCCCTTGATTCCACCATCGATCCCGATGGTGCTGTATGCGTTGATCTCGGGCGCGTCCATCGGTGCGTTATTCCTGGCGGGTATCGTGCCGGGCCTCCTGATGGCGTTGTCGATTTCGATCCTGATCCTGCTGATCGCCAAACGGCGCAAGCTGCCGCGTGGCGAGCCAGTGCCGGTGCGGGAATGGCCAGCCGCTTTTGGCCAAGCCTTTGTCCCTCTGACTTTGCCGGCCGTGCTACTGGGCGGTATCTGGGGCGGCGTGTTCACGCCGACCGAAGCGGCCGCGGTGTCGGCCCTCTGGGCGATCCTGATCGGCGGGCTGTGGTATCGCACGCTGTCCCTGAAGTCATTGCTCGGGGTCTTTCAGGAATCCTCGCGGCAATCGGCCATCGTGATGCTGCTGCTGATCAGTTCCTTCATCGTCAACTACGCGATTACCAACGAGGGGATTGGCGACGCGCTGTCGCGATGGATCGCGGGACTAAACCTCTCGCCGCTGATGTTCCTGCTGCTCGTCAATGTGATGTTTCTGGTGCTTGGCACGGTTCTAGACGGCGCGGTGATGCTGCTGGTCTTCGTGCCGGTGCTGCTGCCGACGGTGAAGGCGCTCGGGATCGATCTTGTTCACTTCGGCGTTGTCGTGATCGTCAATTTCATGATCGCGATCATCTCGCCGCCCTATGGCCTGATCCTGTTCATCCTCTCATCGCTGACCAAGGTGCCGATGCGTGAGATCAATCGCGAGATCTGGCAATTCTGCGTGCCGCTCTCGATTGTATTGCTGATCCTGATCGCGTTTCCGCAGATCACGCTATTCGTGCCGCACTGGCTTGGCTACCGGTAGCACCGGCTACAGGTCGTCAGGTGTCATTTGCAAGGAGCTGTCGGGATGATTATTCGTTCGGCCTATCTTGAAGGCGACGTTGCTGACGAGGAGCGCGAGACGTTCGATCGTCAGATGCGTGAGACCGTGGTGGCCGCGATCCGGACCTATCCGCGCATTCGCGATGTCAGGTTGCGGCGTCTTGCGCGCGGCGAGGAGGGCGCACCGAATATCTACATGATATTCGACTTATACTTCGACAGCCTCGATGATATGGATGAGGCGCTCGCCAGTGAAACACGGCGCCTGGTGCGAGCCTGCATTCAGGAGGCGATGCCCTCGTTCAGAGGACGCGTCTATCACCTCGTGTTTGAAGAGCCGAAAGCGGACGTCGGCCATTGAGCGTTCTTGTCACCGGCGCAGGCGGGATCGGCCTCAAGACAGCCCGTCTGCTGCGGGATGCGGGCCAGAGCGTCGTTGTTGCCGACGTCAATCGAATCGACCTCGGCGAAGCCGATCGCGGTATTGTCTCGATCGTCTGCGATGTCACCGATAGGAAGGCCATTGCCGCCGCGATCGCGGCACACAATGTCACCGCCATCATTCATACAGCGGCTCTGCTGTCGACCGCCATCCGCAAGGATCCGCCCCGTGGGGTCCTCGTCAACACGGTCGGTACAGCCAATGTATTGCAGGCAGCCCATGAGGCGGGCGTGAAGCGCGTCGTAGTCGCCAGTTCGACAACGGTGGGCTACACCGCATTCGCCAGCCACGATGCGTTGCCGATCGAGGAGGATCTCCCGCTCCGCATCGTCAGCGAACGGCCCGGCAGTATCTATGCTGCCACCAAGCTCGCCGCTGAACATCTCGCGTTGCTCTATCGCGATCTTTACGGCCTCGACGTTGTCGTTTTGCGCTATGGCGCCGTTCTCGATAAAGGGCCAGGTCTTGTCACCAGTGTGCCCGGGCGGCTCCTCTCGGTGCTTCTGGCGGCCGGAGCCCAGGGCGTGCCGGCAGTGATTGACGACCCGTTCCTTCTTTGGGAGGGCAGGGAAGAATTCGTCGATGCGCGCGATTGTGCCGTCGCCAATATCCATGCGCTGAACGCACCGGCCCCGAGGGCGCGCGTCTACAATATTGCTACCGGCCTCTGGCACAGTTTCGATGAGGTCTGCGCGGCGGTGCGCAGCATTTATCCCGCGCTCACGGTCGATCTGCGCGTATCCGCGAAAGGCGGCTTTGCCGGCTTTCCCCATCTGCGGCCGGCTCCGTCGGATGTGCGTCAGGCAGAACAGGAACTCGGCTTCAGGGCTGCGATCACGCTGGCCGAGACGATCAGGGATTTCAGCCGGTCTTGAGCCTCGCCGAGGTCATGCCGATGCAAGGAATCGCTAAGGCAACCTTTCGATCAGCGCTTTGGTCGGCCCCCTGGCGGTCCAGAAGATTTTGGAAAAACTGCAGGACGACGCGTCGCGGCGTTCAAGATCGAAGGTGCGATCGTCTGTGGTAATCGCCCCATAGTCTCCGTCCGGCTCCTTGCCGCGACGCAGGACTTTCCAGTCGCCGCTGGCCGTGACGTGCATCATGTGAGGGTGGGGCCAGGTGATGCGAAGTTGCGATGCGAGCACATCCTGCATCTTACCAAGAAAGAACTTACAGGTGACGGGGGCGCTGTCGGTGTTCTGGTTTTCCGATCGATAGCAGACGCCATTCATGGCAAGCAGTTTGCCCGTATCGCGAAAGCGGATTTGCAGACTGGCATATAGAGCATTCGCGTGTGCTCCACCGTCTTTCCAGGCATTGCGTCCCATGATCGCGATGGACGAAACGATCTGCTTTGGGTGAGCGGCGAGGTGCCTTGCGTCGTAGGTGCGGGCGAAGCAGAAATCCTCGCCCGGCTTGATCGGCAATGTGACCGTCTGCGCCTGTGCTTCGCTCGTCGCCGCAGCGGCGAGCGCAAGCAACACGACAGCCTTAAACATCCAGCAATTCTTCGCTGGCGAATTCCGCCTTCTCCTGGATAAAGGCGAAGCGCGCTTCCGGCTTCGTGCCCATGAGCTGATCGACCGATTTTGCGGTGTCGATGCGCTCGGCATCGGCTAGCGTGACCTTCAGCAGCGTGCGCTTGCCGGGGGACATCGTTGTTTCTTTAAGCTGGCTCGCCATCATCTCGCCGAGGCCCTTGAAGCGGCCGACCTCGACCTTGGCGTTGGCGTGGAATTCCTTCTTCAGCAGCTCATCCTTGTGCTTGTCGTCGCGCGCATAGAAGGTCTTGCCGCCATGCGACAGGCGATAGAGCGGTGGGACGGCGAGATAGAGATGACCGTCGTCGATCAGCTTGGGCATCTGCCGGTAGAAGAAGGTGATCAGCAGTGAGGCGATATGCGCGCCGTCGACATCGGCGTCGGTCATCACAATGACCTTGTCGTAGCGAAGCTCCTGCTCGCGATAGTGGCTGCCATAACCGCAGCCGAGCGCCTGGATCAGGTCGGCGAGCTGCTGGTTTTGCGCAACCTTGTCCTTTCCGGCTGACGCGACGTTGAGGATCTTGCCGCGCAGGGG
>JAEXXW010000265.1 GCA_023405565.1 Pseudomonadota bacterium | reverse complement strand
CCGAAGAGGTCGGTTTCCATCTCTTCCTTGAAAGTCGTCTCTATGACGCCCGCGCGGGTCGCACCGATTCCGTCCGCCCATGCGAGCGCAATCGCCTTGGCGTCCTTGCCGCCCTGCGCCCCGATATGGCGCTGCACAATGGATTCGAGAGAAATCTGCTGCTCTGCAAGGCGGGTGGCGATGGTCGCAGCTGTTCCCGGCTTATCCACAGCCAGCAGCCGGATGTAATAGCCGCCTTCATGCATCTGCATCGGTGCCTTGCCGGCGACGGTCAGGCTTTCCGTGGCTCGCCCAAAGGGCGCAACATGAGCCCCGCGCGCGATATCGCCGATATCGGCCACCACCGCCGAGGCGGTTGCAAGACCGCCGGCGCCCGGCCCAACCAGCGTGATCGGCGCAATGCCCTCGGCATCGAGTGTTACCGCATTGGTGACGCCCATCACCTGCGCGATCGCGGAATCCTTCGGCACCATGGTGGGATGCACACGTTGCTCGATGCCGGTCTCTGTCTTCATCGCAACGCCGAGCAGCTTGATGCGGTAGCCGAGTTCATCGGCGGCCAGGAGATCGGCGGAGTCGATCGAGGAAATGCCTTCGACATAGATCGAATCCGCATCGACCTTGGTTCCAAAGGCGATCGAAGCCAGGATCGAAAGTTTCTGCGCGGTATCAAATCCTTCGATATCGAAGGTCGGATCGGCTTCCGCGTAACCGAGACGCTGCGCATCCTTCAGACATTCGGCGAACGAGAGCTTCTCCTGCTCCATCCGGGTCAGGATGTAATTGCAGGTGCCATTCAAGATGCCATAGACACGCGCGAATGAATTGCCGGCGAGGCCTTCGCGCAGCGCCTTAATGATCGGAATGCCGCCGGCGACGGCCGCTTCGAAATTCAATGCGACGTCATTGGCTTCGGCGAGTTGAGCAAGTGCAAGTCCGTGCCGCGCGAGCAAGGCCTTATTAGCAGTCACCACCGGCTTCTTCGCCGACAGCGCGGCTTCCACCGCAGCCTTTGCGGGGTCACCGTCTCCGCCCATCAGCTCAACGAAGACATCAATGCCCGGATCGCGTGCCAGCGTGACAGGATCATCGATCCAGCGGATGCCGGACAGATCGACACCGCGATCCCTGCCCTTCGTCCGTGCCGTCACCGCAGCGATTTCAATCGGACGGCCGCAGCGCGCGGCGAGTTGATCCCTGCCTTCAGCGACAAGACGAATAACCGAGGCGCCGACTGTACCTAAGCCGGCAAGACCCACTTTCAGGGGCGCGACCATGTTCAAACTCGAAAAGGAAAAGACGGCCTAGCGCCGGGTGGCGAGAGGAACGACGTTGTGGAGTTTGTCGATCCCCGTGTCCAGGAAACGACGGATATTGCGCGCAGCCTGCCGGATGCGCTGCTCGTTCTCGACCAGCGCGATGCGAACATACTCGTCGCCATGCTCGCCAAAGCCGATCCCCGGCGCGACGGCAACATCGGCCTTCTCGACCAGCAGCTTGGAGAATTCGATCGACCCCATGCCGCGGAACGGCTCCGGCAATTTGGCCCAGGCGAACATCGATGCCGACGGCGACGGAATGTGCCATCCGGCCCGGCCAAAGCTATCCACCAGCACATCGCGACGCTTACGATAGATTTCCCGCATCTCGCGAATGCAGTCGTCGGGGCCGTTCAACGCCGCGGTGGCAGCCACCTGCACCGGCGTGAAGGCACCATAGTCGAGATAGGATTTCACACGGCCGAGCGCCGCGATAATGCGTTCGTTACCGACGGCAAAGCCCATGCGCCAGCCGGGCATGGAGAATGTCTTCGACATCGACGTGAACTCAACCGTCACATCAAATGCACCCGGCACCTGCAACACCGACGGCGGAGGATTGTTATCGAAATAGACTTCCGCATAAGCGAGATCGGACAGGATGAAGATCTCGTGCTTCTTCGCAAAGGCGACGAGGTCCTTGTAGAAATCGAGGCTCGCGACGCAAGCGGTCGGATTGGCCGGATAGCAGGCGATGACCGCGATCGGTTTGGGGATCGAGTGCACCAGCGCCCGCTCCAGTGCATGGAAGAATTCCGGATTCGGCTCGGCCGGCACCGACCGAATCACACCACCTGCCATCAGGAAGCCGAAGGCGTGGATCGGATAACTGGGGTTGGGAACGAGCACGACATCGCCCGGCGCTGTAATCGCCTGCGCGACGTTGGCGAACCCTTCCTTCGAGCCGAGCGTAGCGACAATCTGCGTATCGGGATTGAGCTTCACCCCGAAGCGGCGCTGGTAATATCCTGCCTGCGCGCGGCGTAACCCGGCGATCCCCTTGGAGGCCGAATAGCGGTCCGTGCGGGGCTTGCCGAGGGTTTCCTTGAGCTTCTCGAGAACATGCGCGGGCGCCGGCAGATCCGGGTTGCCCATGCCAAGATCGACGATATCGGCCCCGGCATTCCGGGCCGCGGCCTTGGCGCGATTCACCTGCTCGAACACATACGGTGGCAAACGACGAACGCGGTAAAATTCTTCCATGGCGCCAAGCTCTTGTTAGGTCCGCGGGGCTTGCTGTCCCGGCATCAGGACTTCGAAAGGCCGGCCCGGCGAACGCGATTGTTTTATCATGGGTTCGGGCTGGCGCCAGCAATCTCGGCGGTCACGAGCAAATTACCTCTGCGGAAAAATGCTCGTGGGCTCACTGCGCGGCGTCTTTCTGCCCTTCTTCTTGGGACTATTCTTTTCTTTTTCGGCTTTCCTTGCCTCTTCCTCGGCCCGCTTTTTGTCCCTGGCGATATTCTTCTCCTGATTGGGCTGGCGGTTCCGGGCGGCGATCAGATCATCGTGGAGCCGCTTTTGCTCGTCGGTATCAAGAAGCCCCGCCCGGGTCGGCGGCATATCGTTGACGGCCGGATAGGCCGGGGGCTCCGCCGAGCGCTTCGGCGCCCCTTCCGGCAAACCACCGGCCGCAGTCGGAATGCTATCGATTTGGGCGGTCGAACAGGCTTGCAGCAGCACGACGGCGGCAACAGCCATCCACGATGCCGGGTGGCGCAGCCAGGACACAAGACGCGTTGGGCACTGCAGCATGTGATGTGTTGAAGTGAATCAGGTATTTGCGCGCGTAAACGGCTAATATGACCAAAGCAAGGATGAGAAAACGGTTGGTTAATGACCGGGATGATTTCCGCATCGAGGACATGGGCTCACCTTGCCGGAGAGCCTTGGCCGGACGAGACTGGCGAAAGGAAACTGCCAACGCCATGTGGTGTGTTGGGGAAACATTGGGCGGATGATGAACAAGCTGCCGGATAAACCGGTCGTGCCTAAGGCAGGGAGCGTCGATATCGAACGCCTCGCGCAGAATGTTGCGCGCCTCGTGGAACAGGGCGGCAAGGCGCTGGCGGCCTATCTCAAGC
>JAEXXW010000262.1 GCA_023405565.1 Pseudomonadota bacterium | reverse complement strand
GTGCGACCCACTCGATCAGCTTCGCAGCAACAGGATCAGTGACGCTGTTGCCGATGGCCGTTGCCTCCGACGTCTTGCCACGACGGGCAAGTTCGATCGCTTTCTTGACGGCAGCGAGGTTGTCGGACGATGGCGGCGTACTTGGAGCTAGGACAGTGGGCGCAACAGGATTGGCAGCTTCCGGGACCGCCGCCGCAGGAGCCGAGGCCATCGGCGTACCAATTGGCGTCGGGAAGGCAGGCGATGCCGCTTCTGGCCCAGTGTCCGGACGCGATCTTGGCACCGGCAATGCGGCTGAACGCGATTCGATCTTCTTGGTCGCCGGCTTAACTGCAGCGTGGCTCGCCGTCTTTGCCGACGCCGCCTTTTTGCTGTCCGCCTTCTTCGAGGCAGCCGCCTTTGTATCGGCCTTTTTCGGATCAGATTTTTTGGTGTCCGTTTTCGCGCCCACCTTGGAGGCGTGTGTCTTGTCGCCTTTCCTGTCTGCGGACTTGTGGGGCGCGGCCTTGGTTGCCTTGCTGTCTGCGGGTTTGCCTTTTGTGCTCGCGGCCGGTGCCGTTTCAGCATCTGGCTTGGGAGCAGCATGCACAGCCGCTGCCGAAATGACCCCTGCGGCCGCTACGACGGCAAGGAAATAGCTTTTGCGTGTCAAAACAACGTCCTCCGCCCCGAATCGGCTTCTGCTGACGAGCTACTGCCTTGATTATGCTGAGAAACCAATTAACGGCCCGCAACCAAGACGTGACATCCGAAAAAGGCGGGATTGCGGGCACGGAATACCGCAATCGAACCAGCCGATAACATTCGCTTTAATCCGCTTTGGCGAACCGCTATTGATCGGCCCCATAAAGCGCCGGGTACAGGCGCGGCAATTGGCCGTAGGATCGCCGTCATGACTGCAAATGGAAAGTTCCGTGGGTCTTTCACCGCCCTGGTGACACCGTTCCGCGACGGCAAACTTGATGAAGAGGGATTCCGCGATTTCGTGGAATGGCAGATCACCGAGGGCACCGATGGACTGGTTCCAGTCGGGACCACGGGCGAGAGCCCGACCTTGTCGCATGACGAACATTACAAGGTGGTCGAATGGTGCATTTCGCAGGCCAAGGGGCGTGTGCCGGTTATCGCCGGCGCTGGATCCAATTCGACGACCGAAGCCGTCGCGCTCGCACGCCATGCCGAAAAGGCCGGTGCTGATGCCGTCCTCGTTGTTACGCCTTACTACAACAAGCCAACCCAGGAAGGCATGTATCAGCACTTCAAGGCGGTGAATGATGTGATCGGCATTCCGATCATCATCTACAACATCCCGCCGCGCTCCGTTGTCGACATGTCGGTCGACACCATGAAGCGGCTGTTCGAACTGAAAAACATTGCCGGCGTGAAGGACGCCACAGGCAATCTCGCGCGCGTATCATTGCAGCGTCAGGCGATGGGGCCGGATTTCATCCAGCTCTCGGGTGAGGATATGACGGCGTTGGCCTTCAATGCCGCCGGCGGCCACGGTTGCATCTCGGTCGTTTCGAATGTCGCGCCCGCGCTTTGCAAGCAATTGCAGAATCTTACGCTCTCGGGCGACTACAAGCAGGGCATGGTGATCCAGGACCGCCTTGTACCACTGCACAATGCAATCTTTCTGGAGCCGGGTCTCGCCGGAGCAAAATACGGATTGAGCCTTCTGGAGCGCGGCAGTGAAGAGGTTCGCCTTCCGCTCCTGCCGGTCACGGCCCCTACCAAGGCCGCCATCCGCAGCGCGATGGTCCATGCCGGCCTGATCAACTAAAGCGTTTTCAGCTCACTGCCGAGGCGGCAAGCAAGGAGCCGCAATCGCGGGTGGCAATTCGATGCCACCTCTCCGATATAGGGGAGCCGATCTGCCGCCTTGTCCGAGGTCGGCCGTTGAAAGAATTCGAGTGGCTTGAGAGATGGCACAGGCGAAAGAGCGCGCCCTGAAAATTGTCGCTGACAATCGCAAGGCGCGCTTCAATTATGAGATCGGCGAAACCTTTGAGGCCGGCGTTGCTCTGACAGGCAGCGAAGTTAAGTCGCTGCGGTCTGGCAAGGCGACGATCGCGGAATCCTATGCCGACGCCCGCAACGGTGAAGTCTGGCTGATCAATTGCAATATCCCGGAATATCTCCAGGCCGGCCGCGAGAACCACGCGCCGAAGCGGCCACGCAAGCTGCTGCTTCACAAGCGCCAGATCAACAAGCTGATCGGCGCTGTCGAGCGCCAAGGCTTTACCGTTGTTCCGCTCAAGTTTTACTTTAACGATAAGGGGCGTGCCAAACTGGAAATCGCACTCGCGCGCGGTAAAAAACTGCACGATAAGCGTGATACGCTCAAACAGAGGAGCTGGGACCGCGAGCGCGGGCGGCTGCTGCGCGCCAAGGGCTAATGCTTGCCCCAAACGGCTCATATTTTGGTCGAGCGACACCCATCATCGCTAACGTATCGAATGAAGCTGAGAGATCGCGTGAGGATAAGTGCCCACCGCGCTCAAACGCACTGCAGCCGGGTTTGATCCCGGCCACTGTGCGTCATGCCAGATGGTCAGCCTGAGGCTTTCTTGAAATTTTCGTCAGCCTTGCTCCAGTTGACCGTATTCCACCAGGCTTTCAGATAGTCGGGCCGGCGGTTCTGATACTTGAGATAATAGGCGTGCTCCCAGACATCGACGCCGAGAACGGGCTTCGCCCCGAGTTCCAGCGGCGTGTCCTGATTGGCCGTACTGATGATATCGAGCTTCTTGTCCTTGTTGACGACAAGCCAGGCCCAGCCTGAACCGAAGCGGCCAGCACCCGCCGCGTTCACCTTCTCGATCAGGCCATTGGTGCCGCCGAATTCCTTGTCGATGGCGGCTTTCAGATCGCCGGCTGGTTCTTTCGCACCGCCGGGTGCCATCAGTTCCCAGAAGAACGAATGATTCCAGTGCCCGCCAAGGTTGTTGCGGACGCCGGTACGGATGGTCTCGGGCACCTTGCTGAGATCTGCCAATGTTGTCTCGATAGGGGTTGTTCCGAGCTCGGCCCAGCGTGCCGCCAGTTGATTGGCCGCATTCACATAGGCGGCATGATGACGATCATGATGAATCATCATGGTCTGGGCATCGATGTGCGGCTCAAGCGCGTCAAAGGCATAACCCAGTGGCGGCAACTTGAACGGACCTGCCGGTTGCGCCGGCGCCGTTTGCGCAAAGGCCACCCTACTGACTGCGCCTGACGTTGCAATCAGCCCCACGGCGCCAGCCATCAGTTTCAAGCTTTGGCGTCTGTTCATTCATATGCTCCTTCGCCACCCCGGCGAGCGTTAAGCGATGCGCCCAAATGAGCCTTGGGCGATCCGTTGAAATCGATGTCGTAAAGCAAAAGCAGGAACATAAATCGATGTTCCAGGCGCAATGACAACTCAAAGCTTATAAATTTTCGGCGCTTGCCCTGTCGCTCACGTTGAAGTGACGATCACGGCGTCTGACCAACGCGATGCTACCGGCAAAGCAAAACCCCCGGTCTTTCGACCGGGGGCTCGCTTAGGCTTGTAACTCTAGGTCGGGATCAGACGATCACGGCCAGAAGTTGCGCTGCACGCGGAAGGCAGCCGACCAGTAACCTTCGTCCTGGATCGGATAGAGGCCAGTGGCCAAGCCGTTGCCAGCGGTCACGGTGCCTGCCGGAGAAGCGAAGGCGGTGTTGATTTTATTGTAAGCCACTTCAACACCGATATCGAGGTTCTGCACCGGGTTCCACATGGTGCGCGAAGCGATGCGCCACATTGAGAAGTCCGGGTTACAACCAGCGGCCGGAACGGTCACGAGGCTGGTACCACCGGCACCACCGCCGCAACCAGTTGCTGCGATCATCGCCTTGGCCTGATCGGAGTAGCTGATGTTCAAGTAAGCACCGACGATCGAGGTGCGCAGGCTCGGCGTCCAGTAGTGTTCGAACGCTGCCGTACCGCCCCAAGCCGTGGTCAGCTCGAGATCGCTGCCAGCACCGCCAATCACTGCAAAGACTGCGTCAGAGGTGTAGCCAGCGGCAACGCCCGACTTGTGGATGAAGTTTGCGCCGGGATTGCCGTAAGCCACGAAGCCGGTCGCGCCCTTGCCGTAAGCGATCACACCCGAGAAGGTGTCCTTGGCATCCCAAGGCATCTTCAGGGTCAGACCGCCGCCGACCGCCCAGCCCCATTCGTCGCTCGGCTTGTCGCAGACGGTGGTGCTCACGTTGCCGCCAATGCAGGCGCCGAAGCCCGGCGTGGCCGCATTGTAGTAGCGAGCCGAGACCTGATGCAGGGCACCCATGATCTGGGCCGAACCCCAGGCCTGGTCGACGCGGATGTTACCGACGATGTCCGGAACCTTCTGACCACTGGCGTCGTTGGCCGCGCCGATAAAGGCGGCGTTCAGGTCAGTGATCGGCTTCGAGCGGGACGACGCGTCTTCGATCGCGAGGGTCGCCGACAGGCCGTTGCCGAACTGCCAGGTATAGGCAGCGACGTTATGACCCGACGGACCCGAGGAGCCGTCCAGCAGGACTGGCACGAGGCCATAGGCGGCGCCGTTATAGAAGCCGAAGAAGGTGTCCGAGCGGCCGAAGGTGAAGCCGGCGAACTGGATGAAGGCGCGCTCGAGAGCGAAGCCGAAGTTGCCCACGCCAGCCGGCAGGGCATTGTCGTCAGCCGAGTTCAGCCAGTTGAGGCCGAAGCTGACATACGAGCGCAGCGTACCGTATTCGGTCTGCGTGCGCACGTCCGTGGTCAGACGGAAGCGGGCCTGCTGAGCGAAGGTTTCCGAGTTGCGCGTGAAATGGCCGACCACGTTCCGGTCAACGTAGTTGCCGGTCGTGTAGTTGTGGTAGGCCTCGTAACGGACATAGCCACCGATCTTGATGCAGGTGTCCGTGCCCGGGATATAATAGTAGCCGACGCCGTACAGGCTGCAGACTTTCACGTACTCGACCGCTTTGGCCTTTACGGGAAGGTCAGCCGCCTGCGCCCCAGCAACCGCAATCAATCCTGCAGCGGAACCGAGGAGAAGGCTTTTCACCATCTTCATGTTGAACCTCCAAGTTTGCTTTAGGGAGGGTCAAAACTCCGCTGGGTGATGCCACCCAATGAGGTTCCCCTATTCCCCGCGAACTACCCAGCTCTCCTTCGAATCCCCCGAGAGACAGCTGGGCAGCGCGACTTGGGGACGCCCCCTCCGTCGCGAGAGTGAGATTACTCGACCGCCTTTGTTCCGCAATCGAGAAACGCCCCGTTCACAGCCTCTTTCGAATGTTTTCAAACCCGTGTTGCACAAATGGCACTTGATCTTGATGCGGGCGAAGGAACCACGACACATCTTTTAAGTAATTGAAATAATTGAATTATTTTAGAAATAATCCGAGAAACTGATCCGGTTTGGACGTTAGGGGATTATTCTTAGCGACGGCAACTGGGCGCTGAGCCGGGCATGCGATGCCCCCACTCCCCCGTCCTGTGCATGCGAATCTTAGAATCGGCCGAGAGAACTCGGCATGGCGGAGACGGAGGGATTCGAACCCTCGATACGCCTTGAGAGCGTATAACGGTTTAGCAAACCGCCGCCTTCAGCCACTCGGCCACGTCTCC